>NZ_PNCW01000510.1:0-278 GCF_005886985.1 Pseudoalteromonas sp. S3178
GTTGGCAACGTTGATTAATTGCGTATTCATATTTATTCCAATTTAATTGCCAATTATGCGTAGTAATTGCCCGCATAACCAAGCCATATAGGTACCAAGTGCGTAACCTAGTACCGCCAGTAAAACACCAACTGGCGCGAGTGCAGGGTGGAAAGCCGAAGCAACAACCGGTGCTGACGCGGCACCTCCGATGTTTGCTTTACTGCCCACCGCGACATAAAAAATAGGTGCTTTAATAATTTTGGCCACCAAGAATAGCAGCCCAATATGTACCGCCA
>NZ_PNCW01000511.1:0-207 GCF_005886985.1 Pseudoalteromonas sp. S3178
CCGACTTTTGCAGTCACTTTACCACTGTCACTAATACTTAATTGCCCTGTGTAACGCAGCGCTTTACCTTCATCAGATGCTTGTTGGTATTTCGCAGCATAAAATGTGTCTAATTCATCACGTTTCGCTAAAAAATCACCCCAACTACCTTCCGCTAAATGCACTGGCATTAAAGGCTCTAATGCAATGTCATCAACATCCAGTTCT
>NZ_PNCW01000512.1:0-360 GCF_005886985.1 Pseudoalteromonas sp. S3178
TGGGTTAATGCTATAGGTGGTATCACCCGACCCCCATGCCGTACGCCATACTTTATAGTCAGTATCAATGTCAAAATTATAGTGATCAACGCCCACTAGAATGTTGTGCGTTACACTGCCAAATTCAATTTCACCACTGAGTTCAATACGCGCAGAAACATCCAAAGCTTGGTAGTCTCGAGCACGTCTTTGACGAGAAAGTAGGCTCGCGTCTGTGTATATCAACTGTCGACCATCTGATAATTCGGTATCTGAAGATACACCTTCAAATGAAGAGTCTCGATAAGCAAATCCAGTGAGTATGTGCCAATCATCGCTTAACCTATGGTTTAATACTAACTGATGACCTAAGGCTTCAAC
>NZ_PNCW01000513.1:0-217 GCF_005886985.1 Pseudoalteromonas sp. S3178
TTTAACTAATGTCGCCTCACTCTCAGATACAGGCACATCAAAGCGTGAAATACTAGACTTGCTTTCACTAATGGCGTGACCTGGGATATCAACAGGCTCTATATCAGCAACAATGTTATGCCAAAAATTCTTTGCAAGATCGCTATTCAGCTCGCTCTGCTCTAATGCGATATATTCACGGTAACATGTATCTATATCTGGCAAATCTGCCTGTTGA
>NZ_PNCW01000514.1:0-233 GCF_005886985.1 Pseudoalteromonas sp. S3178
GTATAACCTACAGTTTGCTCAGGCAGCTAGCACATGGGGACTTAAGGTTGCAGATGAGCCATGGCGGTCGCCTGTAAAAGAGCAATTCTCAAAATTATCAGAAACCTATGCCTATGGATTTTCATGGCAAGCATGGAATGCACCAAAAATGCTGAATTACCTACTGAGTAATAACATTGCAGCACGTGTTGCTATGAAATCATTTACAGCGGAAACAGCGGGCTTACAACATG
>NZ_PNCW01000515.1:0-391 GCF_005886985.1 Pseudoalteromonas sp. S3178
CACCACCACCCAGCGTTTATCTTGCTCAGGTTGATAGGTGTCTTCTATTAATTCAAAACCTAGTTTATTGACGTAGAAGTCGATGGCTTCATCGTAGTCTTTGACGACGAGCGCAATATTGACAATATTTTGTTTCATGATGAGGGCAACCCATAGCCTCTTGCCATAAGCGCAGCAAGTAGCGGTAAAACTAAAAGTAACAGCATTTCTAGCCTTTTAATAACGATGATGCGCTGGGGCACAGACAAATTAGCTGCTGTTGTATTACGGTGCTTCAATAAAAACACAGTCGGAATGATAGATAACAAAGCGATTAACAAAAATAGTCCCACTTTGGCATGGAAAATCGGGTTTTTAGTATAGAATTCACTGGGCTTGCCAACTGCAAACC
>NZ_PNCW01000516.1:0-274 GCF_005886985.1 Pseudoalteromonas sp. S3178
CCACTCTCGGTTTTGTTCACATCAAGTGCTATTACAAATTTATCGGCGCCACATGCTTTAATCCATGCAGCAACTTCTTGCTGTTTATCGACCGCCATCGAGCCTATCACCACTTGGGCGGCTCCGGCATCTAACCATTGCTTTACGTCGTCAATACTGCGAATACCACCGCCTACCTGAAAGGGAACAGATAAAGCCTTAGTCGCCGCTTGAATAGTGCGCCATTGCTTTTTGCTCGGATCACGAGCGCCTTCTAAATCCACCAAATGTAGCT
>NZ_PNCW01000517.1:0-296 GCF_005886985.1 Pseudoalteromonas sp. S3178
TAATGTGCAACATGCGTTAGTGCAGGTAAAAGCACAAGGCGAAGATGCGAGCTTAGTAGCGTATGTGGTTGCACAAGAAGCGGCTAGTTGGGATGAGTCAAGATTAGTGGCGACGTTAAAGTCGCAGTTAGCGAGTTATCAGCTCCCGAGCCACTGGGTATTACTGCCAGAACTGCCTTTAACAGCAAATGGCAAATTGGATTTGGCGGGATTACCAGAGGTTGATTTCCAGACACGGGCAGCGTACGTAGGGCCACGAAATGAGGTAGAAGCGTGCTTATGTGATATCTGGTCAG
>NZ_PNCW01000518.1:0-267 GCF_005886985.1 Pseudoalteromonas sp. S3178
GATATGACGCTAAAATATCAGGAATTAGGCTGTCATCTAAAATGCCCATATTCACCAAAATCTCTTCTAACTTTCCACCAAACTTTTCTTGATATGTTAGAGCTCTACGAACATCTGAGTCCTGTAGTTCATAGTTATGGACTAGAAAATCACTAAATAAACTCATTTGTGAATAATATCTCGGTTATCGCCTTCACCGCCCTCTTTACCATCAGCACCAAAGCTAAACAGTGAATATGGTTCACCATTATTTCCTGGTTGAGAATA
>NZ_PNCW01000519.1:0-302 GCF_005886985.1 Pseudoalteromonas sp. S3178
TCCACGTATCAAAGCCACGATCATTGCAGGGTGTGCAAACAACCAGCTTGCAGAGTCGCGTCATGGTGAGATCATTCGTGAAAAAGGCATTTTATATGCACCAGACTATGTGATTAATGCTGGTGGGATCATCAATGTTTACTATGAAACAAAACCTGAGGGTTATGATGAGGCTGCAGCGACTAAACACGTAGAAGGTATCTACGACACGCTAACCGAAATCTTTAAGCGTTCTGAAGATGAGAAAGTTTCAACACATATAATTGCTGATAAATTAGCTCAAGAGATTATTGAAAACGGTC
>NZ_PNCW01000052.1:0-56033 GCF_005886985.1 Pseudoalteromonas sp. S3178
GGGTTCTTTCTAGGGACTATTACCTCTTTGTTGCTCGGTTTTTACTTAGCCCACTAGGTTACAAATCTCGCGCAGCGATTTAATCGCCCTAGATTGAACAAATTTCAATCCACAAAGGCCAACACGCCCTAGGTTTAGAACATAATTTCATAGTGGAAGTAGAATGGATCAATATATTGAATTTATTACAAATCATCCCATTTTAAGCCTTGCTTGGGTTGGTCTTGTTTTTCTTATTGTAAGCGGTTTGATTAAAAGTAAATTTTCAGCAATCCGTCAAATTAACCCTCAACAACTTACGCTTTTAATTAATCGTGAAGACGGTAAAGTTGTTGATATTCGCGCTCAAAAAGAGTTTTCGGCAGGCCATATTGCTAACTCTGTGCACTTGAGCCCTGAAAAAGCGAAACAATCTGACTTTTCTAGCCTTGAAAAGTACAAGAGCAAACCCATTATATTGGTATGTACCACAGGTATGACTGCCCAAGGTACTGCAACTGCGATGCATAAAGCTGGTTTTGAAGAGGTTTATGTATTGGCAAGCGGTATGGGTGCGTGGCAATCAGCGAGCCTACCAACTACAACAGGTCGCTAATCATTTTAGCTAGACCGATAGAGGATTTATTATGAGTAATGTTGTTTTATACACCAAAGCGTATTGTCCATTTTGTCAGCGCGCTCTTTCGCTTTTAAATAGCAAAGGCGTGGAATATACAAATATTGATATTGGTGTACAGCCTGAACTTCGCGATGAAATGATCGCCAAAGCAGGCGGCGCAAGCACAGTACCGCAAATTTTTATTAATGATGAACATATCGGTGGCTGCGACGACATGATGGCAATAGAAGCGCAAGGTAAACTTGACGCTAAGCTAAACGCTTAAACTTAAATTATAATAACGAACAAGTTAGGAAAAACAATGAACGAAGAAACTCAAAACGCAGCAGCTGCAGAAGCCGGCGCACAATTTACTATTCAACGCATTTACACTAAAGATGTATCGTTTGAGACGCCAAACTCACCTGCTATTTTTCAAAAAGAATGGACACCAGAAGTTAAGCTAGACCTAGACACTCGCTCTAACAAGTTAGATGAAGGCGTGTTTGAAGTTGTTTTAGCGCTAACTGTAACCGCATCTATTGGCGAAGAAACTGCGTTTTTATGTGAAATTCAACAAGCAGGTATTTTTACTATTGCTGAAGTTGAAGAAGTGCAACTTGCACACATGCTAGGTGCATTTTGTCCTAACGTGTTATTCCCGTATGCTCGTGAAGCAGTATCAAATTTAGTTAATCGTGGTACTTTCCCACAGCTTAACCTTGCGCCAGTTAATTTTGACGCATTGTTTGCACAATACATGCAACAACGTACTGCGCAAACAGACCAGGTTACAGCAGACGCATAACCTATGAGTACAGCAACTACAGCTGTTACTGTATTAGGGGCGGGGTCTTACGGCACCGCCCTTGCTATTTGCTTAGCCCGAAATGGTCATAACGTGACTCTTTGGGGTAGAAATAGCGACGACGTTGCCACGCTTGCAGCTGAGCGGAAAAATCAACGTTACTTACCTGATGCTCCTTTCCCAGATACTCTTACTCTTGAAGCCGACTTACATCAAGCCGTTGCTAGCAGTAAAATTGTACTTGTTGTGGTACCAAGCCATGCATTTGGCGACACACTTCAACAAATTAAACCTGCATTACAAGAGGGTGCTGAGATTGCGTGGGCAACTAAAGGCCTTGAGCCAAATACAGGACGCTTACTGCAAGAAGTAGCTTTACAAGAGTTAGGTGACGAAGTTGCGCTTGCCGTGCTTTCTGGTCCTACATTTGCTAAAGAAATGGCAATGGGTTTACCTACCGCTATTTCTGTTTCGTCTACGTCGCCTGAGTTTGCTCAGCAATTAGCTGATTTACTTCATTGCGGTCGCTCATTTCGTGTGTATAACAATGACGACTTTATTGGTATACAGCTAGGTGGTGCGGTTAAAAATGTAATTGCTATTGGTGCCGGTATTTCGGACGGTGTGGGCTTTGGTGCTAATGCGCGAACCGCACTTATTACTCGTGGGCTTGCTGAGTTAACTCGCTTAGGTTGCGCTCTAGGTGCAAAGCCAGAAACCTTTATGGGTATGGCAGGCCTTGGCGATTTAATTTTAACCTGTACTGATAATCAATCACGTAACCGTCGATTTGGTTTAGCACTTGGTAAAGGTGAAAGTGTAGAGGCAGCAATTGAGTCTATTGGCCAAGTAGTCGAAGGATTTAGAAATACCAAAGAAGTGTATTTATTAGCGCAGCGTGCTGGTGTAGAAATGCCAATCACTGAGCAAATTTATAAAGTACTTTATGAAAATAAAGACATGAAAGAAGCCGCAATGGCGCTATTAGGCCGAGAGCAGCGTTCTGAATAAATCTATACAAAGTATACTAAAACTAAAAAACCAACTTTATGTCGGTTTTTTGTTGTTTGGTACAAGGTGTTTATTGCGCGTTAGGAAAACCCAACTGGCGCCAAGATTCATACACAAATACGGCAACCGCGTTAGATAAGTTCATGCTGCGGCTGTTTGGCTGCATAGGAATGCGTACGCGTTGATCGTTTGGCAATGCTTGAATCATTTCATCAGGCAGGCCACGTGTTTCAGGGCCAAAGACTAAACAATCTCCCGCTTCGTAGCTAGCTTCATGATGAAACTGGCTGCCTTTAGTTGTACATGCATACACTTTTTTTGGCTTGCACTTTTCTAGGTAGGCTTCAAATGATGCATGGCGTTGTACGTGGCTAAATTCGTGGTAATCAAGGCCTGCACGTTTTACACGCTTGTCGTCCCACTCAAACCCTAAAGGCTCAATTAAATGCAGTGCATAGCCTGTATTTGCACATAGGCGAATAATATTACCTGTATTAGGTGGAATTTCAGGTTGGTATAAAACAATATCCAGCATAATGAGCCTTTTTAGTAATCGGTTGAGCGCAGCAGTATACACGAAACCTTTTAAAAAAATGATATACTCAATACATTGAATACAGTGATTAACGGATATACGCGTGCACAACCGCAGCTACGAATTTTGGGTTAAAACTTCAAGTATTGTCACCATGGTTATGGTGAGCTTAATGATTGGCGCAAAAACATGGGCTTGGCTTGCTTCAGGCTCAGCTTCGATGCTTGGCTCGTTGACTGATTCGTTAATGGATATTACCGCCACAGCCATGAGTTTTTTGGTGTTAGGTTACGCACTGCGCCCTGCCGATGACGATCATCGTTTTGGGCATGGTAAAGCTGAGGCGCTTGCAGGATTAGGGCAGGCTGCATTTATTGCAGGCTCAGGGTGTTTACTTGCATTTCATGGTATTGAGCGCTTATTTAACCCAATACAGTTAACGCATTCATTATTGGGCGTATGGGTAAGTATTTTTGCAATTGTGTGTACGCTGGTAATTGTATTTGTACAAAATAAAGTAGTTAAGTATACCGACTCTATTGCTATAAAAGCCGATTCAGTACATTACAAAGGCGATTTAATATTAAATGCTGCCGTGCTATTGGCTATTTTACTCGCTTATTATGGCGTACTTTATGCCGATCCTCTTTTTGCAATTGGGGTGGCGGGCTACTTACTTTATAACAGTTGGGATATAGCGCGTGATAGTGCCGATCATTTAATGGATAAAGAGCTGCCAGATGATGAAAAGCAAAGCATATTTGATATAGCTAAAGAACATACCGATGTACATGGTGTACACGGTATTCGCACTCGCCAAGGCGGGAAAGTTAAGTTTATTCAAATGCATTTAGAGCTAGATGACAACTTAAGTTTAATACGTGCTCATAATGTGGCTGATGAAGTAGAGGCCATGATAAGTGCACGTTTTGAATCTGAGGTAGATATACTCATCCACCTCGATCCACTTTCTGTTTTAGTAAATCCTAGCACTGATCAAGAAGTAACAGACTCACAAAACTGATAAAAGTTAGTTAATAGCGGCTTTCTAATCTCGTCACGTTCAAAAAGTAGCTCGTGTTTTGCATTTTCAAAACTCTCGATTGTTGCATGAGCATGCCTTTTTGCAAGGCTGTACTGTGCTTCGTTATTAACCACTGTATCGCTAGCTGCACTTGCTATAAACAAAGGAATTGGTACGTTTAGATTATCAATAGACTTTAAAAACGCTATTGTAGCTGCTAGCCAGCCAAACGTAACGCCACCTAATTGTATGTTAGGTTCTAATTTATAGGTTTGCCTAAAGTAAGTGTAGCGCTCCTCGCTGCTAGTAAGGACGTTTTCGGCAAATGGGATCGGGTTGTAGTTGCCTTGTCCAAATGCATAGCAAGAATGTAAACCAAGTAAAGTGGCTAATTTAACAATAAACTGCGTTGGTATTTTTGGTACGTCTTTTGTAAAAATATCAAACATAGGCGCAGACAAAAACACGCCTTTATAGCTATTTTCAAATTTTGCTAAATAATCAATAGCAATCGCGCCACCCATTGAATGAGCCAGCATGACTTTTTTACCCTGCCAATGCTTTGAAACTATTTGCTGATCAAAGTTATTTAGGTCACTGCTGTAGTTATTATAGTGTTTTACAAAGCCTTTATGCTTATTTTTAAGATGCCTGTAAGAGCGCCCCTGACCTTGATGATCCATAATAAACACAGCAAAATTATTACAATACAGCTCCCATAACAGTTCTTTATATTTTTCTAGGCCTTCAATACGCCCTGTACTTACTACTATAGCGGTTGTAGCGCTTTTAGGAATTGCATATGCGTAAAATAGCTTTCCTGATGGCGTATCTAAGTAGCTTTTAATTAAATTTGAAGTATAAAAAACATTAATGGCCTCTTGATTGCTCTCAAGCTGGGCTTCTGAACTATAAAACATGTTTTACTCTTTGATTAATGGCAAGGTTATATTAGCACACAAGCCACCTTGTTCTTTATTCGATAAGACTAAATCTCCGCCATGCGCGGTAATGGCATTTTTAGCAATAGCAAGCCCTAAGCCAGTGCCGCCACTTACGCGGTCACGAGCATCTGATTGTCTAAAAAAGGGCTCACAAAGCTTACTTAGCTGCTCATTAGGCACGCCTGAGCCGTCATCACATATTTCTATATAAATGGCATCTGAATGCTTTAGCGTTATGCTAATGGTGTGCTGAGCATATTTAATCGCATTACGAAGTAAGTTTTCAAGCGCACTAGCTATAAGTGTTTCATCGCAATTAATATTTACAGCCACGCTGCCAGTAATTTTTAGCTGCTTATTGTTTTGTTTAGCTTCAAATTGAGCATCATTAATTACGTGATCCACAATAACTTGCAGTGATTGCTTTTGCAGCGAAAGCGCTTGGCTTTTAGCCTCTAAACGAGAAACCTGTAGTACGTCGGCTATCATTTTATCAAGCTGGTTTGCTTCTTTTTCAATACGTAGTAAATACGATTGGCTGGGTTCGTTAGCCTGCATTTGTGCAAGCCCTGTAGCCATTTTTAAACGTGTTAGAGGTGAGCGAAGCTCATGCGATATATCAGCAAGTAAACGCTTTTGTGAGCTAATAAGTAGTTCTAACTGATTAGCCATACTGTTAAAATCGCGCCCAAGAACGCCTAGTTCATCTTTACGGTTTAGTGGAATGTCGGCCCTGGCGGTTAAGTCGCCGGCAGATAATTTAATAGCGGCTTTTTTTAGGCTATTTATTGGGGCGATTAAGTTACGGCTAAATACAAAGCTCAAAACAAGTGACGCTGCAATTGCGATAAATATCTTCATCCAATTGGGCATTAGTTTAAAACGCAAAAGTAGCGGTGGTTTATGGTTTATATCTATTTCGTATAGATAAAAACTTCCTTCTGGCACATTTATATTAACAGGCCCGAAGGCTTGGTATTTTTCAGTAAAAATAATTTGCGGAGACATGTTTTGAGTAAAGTTTAATAAACTAAGATCTATATCGTCCGGCACTTCTTTATTGCTGCGGGCGTCTTCGCCTTGCGCGGCGCTTAAATATAAAAGCTTACGCTTTGTGAGTCTTGGATGTACTAATATTTCGTTTAAGCTGCGTTTGTGCTTAATTACTGAGCGCTCTATACTTTTGGCTGTGTATATAAGGTTCTTTTTCATCGGGCCAGATAGTGGCTCGTTGGTTACAGCATTAATTGCGGTTATGTTACTCAAAAATACAAGAGCAGCTACAGTGCCAATTATAGTTAGCCAAAACCAAAAAAATATTTTAAAAAATAAGTAATGCCTAGGGTGCTTTAGCCAAGCAAAATACACATTATTATTCGCCTTGGATAAAGACATAGCCCGTACCTCGCATGGTTTTAATTCGCTCGGCTTGTATATGCTCTGCTATTTTTTTACGTATATTACTTACATGCATATCAATAGAGCGATCAAATGAGGCTAAGCGCCTACCTAAAACTTCCTCACTTATTTGTTCTTTACTCACTACTTCGCCAGCGTTTTTACACAATAGCGCTAAAATTTCGTACTCGGTGCCAGTAAGCGTCAGTGTGGAGTTATTAATTGAAGCTTCGCGCGCAGCAAGGTTTACAGTAATTCCATTAACAATCAGCTTACTATTGGTAGTGGGTACGCTTAAGCTATTAATATGCTCTATACGGCGGGTTATTGCTTTAACGCGAGCTAGTAGCTCACGGTGGTTAAAAGGTTTGGGTATATAATCGTCTGCACCAAGCTCTAAGCCAAAAATACGGTCAAAGTCTTCGCCTTTAGCGGTAAGCATTATGACCGGTGTAAGCTTTGTTTGCCTAAGTTGTTTAAGTACTTCAAAACCATCAAGCGTAGGTAGCATTACATCTAATAATATAAGTGCGTAGTCGTTTGTTTGCGCTAACTTTAGACCTTGAGCACCGTCGTGTACGCTTTGAATTTCAAAGCCTTGCGCAGTTAAGTACTCACTTAAAAGCTCACAAAGGCCAGTGTCGTCGTCAATCATTAATAGTTTCATTTCAAACCCTTAGGCAATTCTCATATTGTTATTTTACTTCTTAAATTGTGCAAAAGTGAATCTTTACACAACCTTTACACTGCTTTGCGTTACTTTGCGTTGAGTTATGTATAGTTAACTCACTGGCTTAGCAGTCACAACCAAATTCAATCCATCCAATATTAAGGTGATGATTATGACTAAAGTAAATACACTTTCAAAATTAGTACTTATTTGTGGTCTAGCAACGGCTACACTTGGCGCAGGCAGCGTATTAGCTAAAGGCGGCATGCATGACAAGCAAGGCCATTCTCCAGCGCGTTTTTTACTTTCTGAGCGCGGCGCCGAAAAGCTTAATTTAACCGATGAGCAGCAAACTAAGCTCGAAGCTATTTTTGAAGCGCAAAAAACGCAAATGAAAGCATTACGAGGCGACGATAAAGAAGCACGTAAAGCGATGCGCGAAGCACATAAAGCTAAAATGGATGCGTTACTTTCAGCGGCAACCTTTGATGAAAATGCGGCAAAAGAGCTGTTAAATGCTCGCCACGATAAAGGCGAACAGTTTGGCTTAATTAAGCTAAAAACTCAGCACCAAGTATTGAAAGTACTTAATGCGGAGCAAAAAGAGAAATTTGCTAAAATGCAAAAACGCATGGGCAAAAAGCACCGTAAGCAAAAAGACTAATCGTTTAATTATAGATTAAACACTAAAAAGCCAGCTTAATGCTGGCTTTTTCTATTAATATAATCACTTAAACTTATTTAAAAAACTCGTCTTCATTTTTTGCCATCATGGCTTCAATATCTTCAATCATGTCTTGGCTAAACTGTTCAGCCGAAGTGATTGGCGCTGAAATTTTGTTATTTTCAAACGACCATTCACCTAAATCAATAAGTTGGCAACGTTTTGAACAAAAAGGGCGGTGTGGGCTTTGCTCAGACCATTCAACTTTGTTTTTACACGTTGGACAGTTAACAATAGTTGGCATACTTTACTCTCTAAATTTTTTGTTTATAGCTCTAAAGGCAACCCTTAGAGCTATACACTTACATATTAGTTACGCGGTTTATTTCAGCCAGAGACGTTAAACCATCGGCGGCTTTTCGTAAACCCGATAGGCGTAAATTATTAAACCCGGCTTTAAGGGATACCTCTGCTATTTCTAGTGAGTTACCACCACGCATAATAATTTGTGCAATTTCTGGCGTAATTTGCATTACTTCATAAATACCTACACGGCCTTTATAACCATCGGTACAGCTATCACAGCCTTTAGGTGCGTAGAGTGTCATATCTTCAATTTGCTTAGCTGTAAAACCTTGGCGAGACAATTCTTCGCTAGGTAGTTGCTCTGGCGTTTTACATTTAGGACATAAACGGCGGGCCAATCGCTGCGCTATAATTAAGCTAATAGAGCTTGCCACGTTATAAGCTGGTACGCCCATATTTAATAAACGAGTAATGGTTTCGGGTGCAGAGTTTGTATGCAGTGTTGATAATACTAAGTGACCCGTTTGCGCTGCTTTAATTGATATTTCAGCGGTTTCAAGGTCACGTATTTCACCTACCATTACTACATCAGGATCTTGACGCAAAAATGCACGCAGTGCGTTTGCAAAAGTCATCTCGGCTTTAGGGTTTATTTGTACTTGGTTAACCCCTTCAAGGTTTATTTCTACGGGATCCTCTGCGGTACTAATATTTCGCTCTGGCTGGTTTAAAATATTTAAGCCTGTATAAAGTGATACTGTTTTACCAGAACCTGTAGGGCCTGTAACGAGTATCATGCCTTGTGGTTGAGCAAGGGCATCCATATAGAGTTTTTTCTGCTCTTCTTCATAGCCGAGTACATCAATGCCTAGCATAGCGCTTGATGAGTCTAAAATACGCATTACTATTTTTTCGCCCCAAAGGGTCGGCATAGTACTTACACGAAAATCGATACTTTTTCGTTCAGTAATTTTTAATTTAATCCGGCCATCTTGTGGCTTACGTTTTTCAGCAATATCGAGCCTCGACATTACTTTTATACGTGCAGAAAGCTTCGCAGAAAGCGTATTAGGTGGACTGGCTACTTCATGTAAAATTCCGTCTATTCGAAAGCGAATACGGTATTTGTGCTCGTACGGTTCAAAGTGTAAATCTGACGCGCCTTTTTTAATGGCATCCATTAAAATTTTATTGATGTAAACAATGATTGGCGCATCGTCTTTGTCATCATCTTTAGGAGCAGTTTCTTTTGCGCTTTCTGTATCTAAATCGGCAAACTCTTTAAACTCATCATCACTTAAATTTAAGCTACCAGTGGCATCTAGTAGCTGCTCTATTTTATTGTCGAGTTGAATGTAATCAACCACTACCACTTCACACGATAAACCCGTACTAAATTCAAAGTTTTCAAAGGCACCGTAATCTGTAGGATCTGAGGCGGCAATGTATACTTTTCGATCTTTTTGAACGAGCGGTAAAATATGGTGTTTACGGATCAGCTTTTCTTTTACAAGATCAGCTGGAATAGATGCAGGGTCAAAGTCTTTTAAATCAAAATAGGGTACGCGGAACAAATCTATGCATTGCTCTGCTAAGTCTAGGCTGTCGATTTTTCCGCATTTAGAAATAAGCTCAGCAGTTGAGGCAAATTCGTTCTGTTTTGCTTTAACCGTGTCGGCATCAATACGGCCAAGGGTAATAAATTTTCTCAATAACGGTGAGTTAATATTCATTGCGCACCTGTTTTATTCCTTCAATAGTAAGCAATTTACCAGAAACAAGAAGGGGATTACATTATCTTTCGTTCATTGCTGCGATTTTACTAACTAAAATATAAGTTTATGTGAGTTATGACCCTATTAATGGGATTTAGTTTTACTGTGTAAAGCATATTGTAGGTAACTTTTATGAAGATCAACAACCTCTGTACGGACTAAGCTTAAATTACGGTCATTATTTAAAATATCATCCGCTTTTTGTTGTTTATTTTCACGAGGCATTTGCGCAGCAATAATACTTTTTACTTGCTCAATACTTGTATTATCGCGTTTTGCTGTACGCGTTATTTGAACAGAGTTTGGTACGTCAATAAGTAAGGTATGGTCGCAATACTTATCAAGATTATTCTCAAACAGTAAAGGCGCGACTAATATAACATAAGGGCTGGTTGCATTATTTAAATCGGCCAATATTTTTATCCGGATAAGGGGGTGAAGCAGTGCGTTTAGCCATTCTTTATTTTCATGATTAGTAAATATTTTAGTGCGCAGTGCTGCTCTATTTAATGTGCCATCGGGCAGCAAAATATCTTTACCAAAGTGCGTTGTAATAGCGTTTAGCCCTTCACTATTTGGCTCTACTACTTCACGAGCAATTATATCGGCATCAACAACTGTAATGCCTAACTCTTCAAACATATTGCTAACGGCTGTTTTACCGCAGCCAATACCGCCCGTTAAGCCTAGCACCCAGTTATTTATTTTAGCTGTTTGCTCACCCATACTAATAGCCAATTAAATTAAAATACATATTTTGAATTTGACTGCCCCACAATAGTGTTATCCAACCAGCTATTGCTAAATAAGGGCCAAATGGAATGGGCGTTGCTTTGTCTTTACCTTGAATGCTTAAAAGGGCAATACCTATAATTGCACCTACTACGCTCGAAAGTAGAATAATAGTTAAAAGTGATTGCCAACCAAGAAGTGCGCCAAACACGGCAAGTAGTTTAAAATCGCCATAACCCATGCCTTCTTTGCCGGTTAGTAACTTAAATAACCAAAACACACTCCATAAGCTTAAATAACCAAAAGCGGCACCGATAATTGCATCACTTGGCGTAATTGTAATTCCGACAACAGCGGCAATAAGTGCTAGCCAAACAAGCGGTAAAGTTAACTGATCGGGTAGCAGCATGTGGTCAATATCAATAAAGGTTAGCGCTACTAAAATCCATGTTACAAAAATATATAAGAAGGCTTGCTCTGTAGCACCAAAGCTATAAGCAACAATAAGGCTTAGTATGGCTGTAATTGCCTCAACAGCAGGGTAACGAACTGAAATAGGGTTACTACAACTCGCGCATTTAGCTTTTAGCAAAAGCCAGCTAATAACAGGAATATTTTGCCAAGGTTTAATGGCTGTTTTACATTTTGGGCAGGTAGAGTTAGGTTTTACTAAGTTAAAAGGCTCACTGGTGTTAGCTTGCTTAGATTTATTGGTTGTTAGTTCATCTTCTAGCAGTAGCCTACATTCGCTTTGCCATTCACGTTGCATCATCAACGGTAAGCGGTAAATAACCACATTTAAAAAACTGCCTACACATAAACTGACTAAGCCAACGGTGGTTAAATAAAACCACAATTGGCTTTGCATTACTTCAATAATACTTTGCATATATAACTCAATTATTAGACAACCGAACCCAATTCAAATATTGGTAAGTACATAGCGATAATTAAACCACCAACAAGCACACCAAGTACGGCCATAATTAATGGCTCAAGTAGGCTTGAAAGGCCATCAACGGCATCATCAACTTCCTGCTCATAAATAGTCGCTACTTTGGCAAGCATGCCATCAAGCGACCCTGATTCTTCACCTATGGCTACCATTTGAATAACCATATCAGGGAATATTTTAGAGTTACGCATTGCCCAGTTCATCTGGTTGCCAGAGCTAACCTCAGCTTTAATATCTAGTATTGCATAGCGATAAACAGCATTGCCGGATGCACCAGCAGCAGAATCCAGTGCATCAACTAGCGGTACGCCGGCTGCAAAGGTGGTCGAAAGTGTTCGTGCATAACGAGCAACTGCTGCTTTGTTTAAAATCATACCAATTACAGGAAGTTTTAAGATGGTTCTGTCGGTTGCATCTCTTAGTTTTAAACTTCTTAAGCTAGCTTCTTTAAATAACCAACCGGCAGCCACGACTGTAATTAGCGCAATCCACCAGTATTCTTGCATAAATTCAGATATACCAATTACAAATAGAGTAAATGCAGGAAGTTCAGCGCCAAAACCGTTAAATATATCTTGAAATTGTGGTACTACAAATATTAAAAGTATTGACGTTACAATTACGGCAACAACTAGTACTGCTATAGGGTAGAACATGGCTTTTTTAATTTTTGATTTCAGCGCCTCAGACTTTTCTTTATAAAGTGCAACACGGTCAAATATTTTATCAAGCGCACCCGATTGCTCACCCGATGCCACTAAATCGCAATATAAGTCATCAAAGTAACGAGGGTGTTTTCTTAGCGCTTGGTTAAGTGGCTGCCCTGCTTTTACTTCATCACCGATAGTCTCCATTAATTTGGCAACGCTTTTATTTGCAGAGCCTGTGCCTATCATTTCAATGGCTTGAATAAGCGGGACGCCAGCCATTAACATAGTAGCGATTTGGCGAGTTATTAAGGCTATATCTTTAGGAGTTATTTTTTGAACGTTTTGAATACCAAATAAAGGTTTTGGCTTGCGTTTCACTTTAGAAGGGGTAATACCTTGTTTACGTAGCTGTGCTTTTACAAGCGCAATACTATTGCCAGTTAATTCACCTTCCAGGCGTTTACCCCTAGCGCTAACCCCTACCCATTGAAAAAGGTCCTGCGTTTTTTTATTCGGCTGTTTTGACATTATAATACCTTTCGAGGGATTTGATTTATATAACTTAAGCTGAGGCACGGTTCTATATTAGCTTTTAGAGCTTCCTCACTATAAAGCTGGCATAGTTTATTTAGTAGATTTTTTCTCAGGTTTTTATCGTAAAATTCAGCGTATGTATAAAGGTTATGATTTTTTAAGTCTGTAATATAAATTTCATTATTATGTTCAGGGTAGATAGATAATTGCCATTTATCAAAAATAACCCCTCTTTGTTTCGAGTTAACGGCCTTTTGATATAGTTCATCTTTTACGATCATTTTACCTGATGAATCTATTTCATATAAGTTTGCATTTTGCTCTATGGTACCGTTTACATCAACAGTTCCTTTACTATTGAACATCGGTTGAAGCGAGCTTTCTATTGGCATGTCCCTTTGTTCCTTGACTTTGAGCATGCTATTTCCATCAAACTTCCTTTCAACATTTAAGTCGAGTATATCTAAAATCGTTGGGGTTATATCTGAAAGCGCGTAGTTTAAATTGTTGTTGAATTCACCTAAATTCGCAGATGTGCTATCTTTGAAATATTTGAAAGTAAGTAATATTTTATATTGAGAGTTTGAAACAATTGATGTTCCATGACCCGCCAAGTTTAGTGATTTTAAATTATGATTATGATTAGGTATATCCTCACTTCTAGCAAAACTCTCGCCATGATCTGAGACTATAAAAACTAACGAATTATTCAATAAGTTTTTATTCTTTAATAATTTTATGTAATGCGATACCTGCTTATCTGCCATTTCTATAGATTGTAAATATTTATCATAATTATTATTTAAGTGGGTCGTTTGATTATTTATCTTGTATGGCCAATGCGGCAATGTAAAATGACTCGCTATAAAAACAGGTTCTTTGACCGCGTATAAGTTAGATGAAATTTCTTTGTTGAACCTTCTGGGGTCATATGTAACCCAATTAGCTCTATTGTTTTGTAAATGTGGCATGAAGTAGTGAAAGAAGTTTAATTTTGATGTTAGTGCTAACAATGGCAAGTCTACAAGCTTCGATAAAAGGAATTCAGCAGCTGTAGCTGGAGGGCCTAAAACCTGATCAAAGAAAAAACGTTCATCGATATTGCTAAAGCGTCTTTCATCCTGAATAAAGTAGTTCTTATACCCTGCCTTATTTAAATAATAAGGCAGGGTTTTTGTTAGGTCTATTCTATCGAAGTTGGTTAGGTTTAATCGCGCTTTATTCTTTAAGGGGTAATCTCCAGTTAAAATACTTACCCATGAAGGGAAAGTTCTTGCTACATGAGTGTAGCTGTGAGGTAGGTAAGTGGATTTATTTATAAAATCATATAAAAAAGGAGTACGTGTACTATTTATTTCATTTTGATTAAGTGAATCAATGCCTATTATAAATATATTGGGCATTTTTTTTTCTTGTGTATTTTCTTGAAAGGTTAGATTTGGAATCTCTGGGGCTGCTATTAATGTTACTACAGTGACTACCATTATTTTTATACGTTTAGTGTTTATAGTAGTTATGAGTAATTGTGCTAAAACAAAGGCTAACGATGCTACAAGTGTTAGTTCACTTCCTAAGCTGGGGTGACTAAAAAAAAGATCTGGATAAAAATAGCTAGATAAGCTCATAGTCGCGGTCAATAATGCCGCCCACGTAACAACCAAACAAAATGTAGTTGATAATTTATTTTTTGATAGTTTTTTTAAATTATCAGATGCTACATAGCCTATAAATCCAATTAATACAATTGACAGCAATATTCCTATCATAAAAATTAGCACTTCAAGCATGAAAGCATAGTTAAAAAAAGCGTTTGAAAGCTTTTGCTCTAAAGACTTAATATTTAGATTTTGAGTACTTAGGTGGGAATACCAGTGATAAAAAGAAAGGAAAAAGAATAAAAAAGAAATAAATATATTGATAATCATAAGGGAACTCCAAGCGTAGTTTGAAACTACGCTTGGCTAAAATATATTAGCGACAGTTAGCTGGCTTAAATTTATCGTCCACTGTTCCACCTGTACATGTCCAAGTAATAGAACCCCCAGTTGAGGCGATAGCTGGAGCAAAAATCACAGTTGCATCGGTTGTAACTTTATCGTTATAAACAACAGTGATGTTACCATTACCGTTACCAACAGTTACACTTTTAACTGCATTTCCAGTAATCGCTGCTGCATCAGGTAAACCAGCTTGGCTATTACCAGTAGGCCAAGCTGCTTGAGATACATAATACTCAGTTACAGCAGCTTTTGCCGAGGCTGCCAGAGTTATTCCTTCACTTACATGCGCGCGCTTTGTGTAATCTTGATACGCAGGCAATGCTACCGCAGCAAGAATACCGATGATTGCTACTACAATCATTAATTCAATTAGGGTGAAACCCTGTTGTTTTTGAGTCATTGTTTTCATGTTTCCTCTCCTAAAGGATAGATTTTTGTAAATTAAATCACTTAAGTGGTTAAAATAACCAAACCTAATTTATCTGATTTACTTTACAATTTTACTTAAAATAAATTTTTATTGCACTTTAGCTTTAGGGTATGAAACACAAAAGCTAGGTGTGAATTCATTATGTTTAGTACTAATTATATAAACATTACTAAGTTTGCTGTCAGTTGCAGCAACAATCAGTATAGACATAAATAAAATAGTTTAGTTGCTTAAGTTTTTAATTCTTTTTTTAAAAATTTAGGCTGTTTCTTTAATCTAGTTATTTATGGTTGTTTTTTTTTATAAAATACTACAACAGGATTAGTGTATCATTTTATTTTAGTAATTAGCACGTTACTTTTCCTAAAAAAGCTATTTTATTTAACAAAATGTTACAAAGTAAGCCTTTCGGGTTATTAAATGTCTTTTTGCTTAGCTTGTCAATTAATTAGCATTATTAAAGTTTAAATATAGCTTTAAAATTGCTCAAAACGCATAGATAAATCGATCGATTGTAAGTTTTTTGTTAATGCGCCGCTTGATATAAAATCTACACCTGCTTGTGAGTAAGTTTTGAGCGTTTCTAGGGTCATATTGCCTGAAACTTCTAATTTGGCGCGTTTATTGGTTAAAACTACAGCTTGTTTAATTTGTTCTACGCTAAAATTATCGAGCATAATTATATCGGCGCCGGCTTCAATCGCTTGTTTAAGTTCTGGGAGTGATTCTACTTCTACTTCTACCGATTTGTTTGGGTGGTTTTGTTTAGCTTGAGCCACTGCTTTATCAATACCGCCGCACGCTGCTATGTGGTTTTCTTTAATTAAAAATGCATCGAACAGGCCAATACGATGATTTGCACCGCCACCGCATTTAACTGCGTATTTTTGAAGTGCTCTAAGGCCAGGTATTGTTTTGCGGGTATCGAGTAATTGTGTAGTGGTGCCGTTTAGCTCTTTTACATAATGAGCGGTAGTAGTGGCTGTGCCCGATAAGGTTTGTACAAAGTTAAGAGCGGTACGTTCTGCTGTTAATATTGCACGAGCAGAGCCTTTGGCGGTAAATAAAGTGCTATTTGCCGATACAAAGTCGCCATCATTTATAAGTACGTTTACTTCAACGCTTGGGTCTACTTGTTTAAAAACTTCAATAATAATGTCTTTACCACAAAAAACACAATCTTCGCGAGTTATTACTTTGGCGTTTGCTTGCTCGTTTTGTGGGATCAGCTGAGCGGTAATATCGCCATCTTGCGCAGTTTGGTAATTTAAATCTTCATCTAAGGCGAGAGTAACAAGTTGGGTAATAAGCGTGTGCGAAATAGACATATGAAGGCTCATAAGTGTTAATAAATTAAGCAAATTTTACTATGTTTAAATAACTAATAGAAGCGCTTTTAGCTGAGAAGGTTTTTTATTAAGCTGCTTATTTAATATGACTAATAATAATTTAGATGGATGAGTGCGCTAAGTTGGCTTATTTACGCAAAGCGCAGTGCGCTATCATTATTTATATAATTCCTTTAGCATCAAGTTTATATATTTTGGGATTCAACTAACAAGCGTATTATGAAAATCGATTTAAACGGTGTTGTTACTTCTATAGCGCAGCGCCCTTGTACACACTTTGATGAGCGCCTTGATGAAGCCGATATTTCTTTGTTGGTTATTCATAATATTTCACTGCCCGCAGGGCAGTTTGGTACCCCTTATGTTGATGATCTTTTTATGGGGGTTATTAATTGTGATGCTCATGCGAGTTTTAGTGATTTACAAGGGCTTCGCGTGTCGGCGCATTGTTTTATTAAACGCACCGGCGAAATTATACAATACGTACCTTTTGCAAAGCGTGCTTGGCATGCGGGGCAGTCTGCATTTGATGGTATTACGGCATGTAATAATTTTAGTATTGGTATTGAGCTTGAGGGCACCGATACAACGCCATATACTTGTGCTCAGTACAAAACATTAGCGCTTGTTAGTAAATCTATAATGCAGCGCTACCCAAAAATTACGCCTTCGCGAATTGTAGGGCATTGCGATATTGCACCCGGGCGAAAAACCGACCCTGGCGAGAGTTTTAACTGGCAATTGTTTTTAAATATGCTTGAGCAACCAAGTTAAGAGAGTTATTTCCATGATTTTAGTTTCAATAATAATTGCACTAATACTCGAGCGGTTAGGTGCGCGGTCTAACTATTGGCAAATAAGTTATTACGCCAATGGTTATTTAAAACGTTCTACTAAGCTACTTGATAAAAAAGGTTTATTTGGTTCGGTCCCTGGTTTTTTAGTGTGGTTATTTTTACCGGTTATAGCCATCGGGCTTATTTATTTACTGTCTGATTTTGTGTTGTGGCAATTGGCTGTAAATATAGCGGTATTACTAGTTTGTTTTGGCTGTGCTAAACAGCGTGCTTTATACAAGTCGTATTTAAATGCATTAACGCGTGATGACCAAACAGCGGCTTCATTGTATGCATTACAAATAGGGCAAAAACATTTAGAAGATGAAGAAGGCGGCGAAACCTTTGGGCAAACACTTGCGTGGGTAAACTTTAGATTTTACTGCGCGGTAATTTTTTGGTTTGTATTATTAGGTGCACCAGGTGCTGTACTTTATGCATTAGTACGAACATTTGCCGACTTAGTACGAGAAGACCACAAGGTTATTTTTGCAAATCGCTTTAAGCTTATTCATAAATTATTATTTTGGCTTGATTGGTTACCGGCAAGAGTTACAAGCTTTGGTTATTTAGTCATTGGTAATTTTAATAAAGGTACCAGTTGCTGGCTACGTTATGTACTTAACTTTAAATCACCAAATCGTGAAGTTGTAACGTGTACAGCCCTCGCTGCAGAACAAGTTGAAAAACGTTATTACGGTTGCACTTACGAGGCAACCTGCATGATCAAGCTCGTTAAGCGTAATGTGCTCTTTTATTTAGTACTTATTGCACTGCTTACATTATTTGGCGGGTTATCGTAGTGCGATTTTATATCGCGCATTGTGGTTTGATGCTTGGGAGATTGCTCGGCTAATGGTCGCGGGGTAAACCCGCTGCTACGAGTCTAGGTAAATGCTGTCCCAATATGGGTAATCTGCAATGTTTTTTATTAAATGTGCACGTAATGGGTTGGCGACTATGTATCTAGCGCAATGAGTTAAATCTTCATCACTTCTTACTAAGTGGTCATAAAACCCTTTCTGCCAAAGTTTTTGTTTACTGAATTCTCGGTACACAGTTGCAGAGCGCCCTTTAAAATTTCTGATTACTTCACTTAATGTTGCTATATCGTTTAATTGAAATAACCAATGAATATGATTCGGCATTAATACAAATGTATTAGAGTTAATTTGCTTATCCTTCTCTAGCTCTTTCATTTCATTGATTACTGCTCTATTAATTATTAAATTTGTGAGTAGATTCTTCCGTTCGTAGCAAACTAACGTAATAGCATAATAGTGGTTTTCTTTAGATATTCTTCCTTTTCGTAATAAATATGAACGATGCATAACATACCCGTATTTTAGCAATCACAGACCCACGAATTTAAAGCATAAGTAATTTTTATAAATTTGCGTAGTCGCGATTTTACATCGCGCATTGTGTTTGATATGCAGGCAATTGCTCGGCTAATGGTCGCGGGGTAAACCCGCTGCTACGATATTGCGTAGTCGCGATTTTACGGCGTGCATTGTGTTTTATGTTTAGTTGATTGCTCGTACAATGGTCGCGGGGTAAACCCGCTGCTACGATATTGCGTAGTCGCGATTTTATATCGCGCATAATGTTTGATGCTTAGTTGATTGCTCACACAAGGGTCGCGGGATAAACCCGCTGATAGGATATTTGCGTAGTCGCGATTTTACATCGCGCATTGTGGTTTACTTTTATCTTGCTACTAATTTCTTTAATAAATTCAACTAGAGCTAAAACTCTACTCTTTCTGGTCTGACCATTTGTTTTCATCTTGTTAACTTTTAAGGAAGTTGACCTCAATTGTGCATTGTTTGATCTTCGTTCAAAATGCGTTACGCTACTTTAATTGCTCAAGCTGGCTGTAAATTGACAGCTATTAGGGTTTTTGATACCTTATTGAAAATTTTTGGTATGACCAATTTACCTTTTGGGCAAGTCATCCAACTCTACGCCATGTTTTTAGGGCTTTTGGTATTTATACAACGCGGACGTTGATTCATGTCTTTAAAGATTAAAGCAGCAAAATTATCTGATGTTATTTTACAGCAACTCGAGAACATGATTCTTGAAGGCTCTTTAGCACCAGGTGAAAAGTTGCCTCCAGAGCGTGAACTAGCAAAGCAGTTTGAAGTGTCTCGTCCGTCATTGCGTGAGGCAATCCAAAAACTTGAAGCTAAAGGTTTAGTTACGCGTCGCCAAGGTGGCGGTACGTTTGTAAAAAATCAGCTTGAAGAAGGGCTAACCGATCCGTTATTTGAACTGATCAGTAAACATCCTGAATCGCAATTTGATTTACTAGAATTTCGTCATGCACTCGAAGGCATTGCTGCTTACTATGCAGCGCTGCGCGGAACCAGCACCGACTTTACCAAAGTAAAACAAAGCTTTGATAAAATCGCTTTAGTTAATGATGATTTACAGCAAAAAGCAAAAGCAATAAATGCCTTTCATTTTAGCGTTGCAGAAGCTTCGCACAATGTTGTTTTATTGCATTTGGTTAGAGGTATGCAAGCGCTGCTTGAGCAAAATGTACTGCAAAATTTAACTGTTTTATTAAAAAAATCAGATATAAGCAGTCAGTTAGCCGAGCACAGGCGTTTATTAATGGATGCCGTTATTGATGGCAATCCAGAACAAGCCCGCTTAGCAAGTAATGCACACTTAGCGTTTATTGAAGAAGCATTACTTGAAGCAGGTAAAGAGCATTCGCGAATTGAACGTAGTTTAAGACGCACAAAACAAAATTAAGCTAATACGCTGTACTTAGAACACACAAAATTAAGTATACGTTGTATTAAATTAACAACATTCGTATTTTAAACATAAGGAAACCTCCATATGTCTGAAGTCAATAAAATTGACGTAGACGCGCTAGAAACACAAGAGTGGTTACAAGCTCTTGAATCAGTTGTGCGCGAAGAAGGTGTTGAACGAGCTCAGTATTTACTTGAGCAAGTGTTAGAGCAAGCCCGTTTAGACGGCGTTGATATGCCAACGGGTATTACCACGAACTACGTTAATACTATTCCAGTAGATCAAGAACCGGCTTACCCAGGTGATGTTAACCTAGAGCGCCGTATTCGTTCGATCATACGTTGGAACGCGATTATGATCGTTCTACGTGCATCGAAAAAAGATCTCGACTTAGGCGGCCATATGGCGTCTTACCAATCATCTGCTGCGTTTTATGAAGTGTGTTTTAACCACTTTTTCAAAGCACCAAATGACGTAGACGGCGGTGACTTAGTTTATTACCAAGGCCATATTTCTCCTGGTATTTACGCGCGTGCGTTTGTTGAAGGGCGTTTAAGCGCTGCTCAACTAGATAACTTCCGCCAAGAAGTAGATGGTAAAGGCTTACCTTCATACCCTCACCCTAAATTAATGCCTGAATTTTGGCAGTTCCCTACAGTATCAATGGGCTTAGGTCCTATCGCGTCTATTTACCAAGCGCGTTTCTTAAAATACTTAGATGGACGTGGCTTAAAAGAAACTAAAAACCAACGTGTATATGCGTTTTTAGGTGACGGTGAAATGGATGAGCCAGAATCACGTGGTGCAATTTCGTTTGCTGCTCGTGAAAAGCTAGACAACCTATGTTACTTAATTAACTGTAACTTACAGCGTCTAGATGGCCCAGTAATGGGTAATGGTAAAATTATTCAAGAACTAGAAGGCCTATTTAAAGGCGCTGGTTGGAACGTAATTAAAGTTGTATGGGGTAGCGGTTGGGATATCCTGCTTGCTAAAGATACAACAGGTAAATTACTACAATTGATGAACGAAACAATTGATGGCGATTACCAAACATATAAAGCTAAAGATGGCGCATATGTACGTGAGCATTTCTTTGGTCGTTACCCAGAAACAGCAGCCCTTGTTGCAGATATGACGGATGACGAAATTTTTGCACTTAAGCGTGGTGGTCATGAGCCATCAAAACTTTATGCTGCATTTAAAAAGGCCGAGCAAACTAACGATCGTCCTACTGTAATTCTTGCTAAAACTGTTAAAGGTTACGGCATGGGTGAAGCAGCAGAAGGTAAAAACATTGCGCACCAAGTGAAAAAGATGGACATGAGCCATGTTGAACACTTACGTGACCGTTTAGGCCTGCAAGATTTAGTATCTGAAGAGCAAATTAAAGATCTTCCGTACTTAACGCTTGAAGAAGGTTCAGAAGAGTACAAGTACTTACACGCACGTCGTGATGAGCTTAAAGGTTACACACCTACTCGTATTCCTCGCTTTAGCGAAAAATTACAATTGCCAGAAGTAGATGCATTTAAGCCGCTACTTGAAGAGCAAAAGCGTGATATTTCTACAACAATGGGCTTTGTTCGTGCACTTAATATCTTATTAAAAGATAAAGGCATTGGTAAAAACATCGTACCAATTATTGCCGATGAAGCGCGTACCTTTGGTATGGAAGGTTTATTCCGTCAAATAGGTATTTACAACCCACACGGCCAAAACTACACCCCTCAAGACCGTGATATTGTTTCTTACTACAAAGAAGCTACATCAGGGCAAGTATTGCAAGAAGGTATTAACGAGCTAGGTGCAATGTCGTCATGGGTAGCTGCTGCAACATCGTACAGCACTAACGATTTACCAATGATCCCATTCTACATTTACTATTCTATGTTTGGTTTCCAACGTGTTGGCGACATGGCATGGATGGCGGGGGATCAACAAGCACGTGGTTTCTTATTAGGTGCTACTGCCGGTCGTACTACGCTAAATGGTGAAGGCCTACAGCACGAAGATGGTCACAGCCATATTCTTGCAAACACGGTTCCTAACTGTATTTCTTACGATCCTACTTACGCATTTGAAGTAGCAGTAATTGTACAAGATGGTATTCGTCGTATGTACGGTGACGACCAAGAAAATATTTACTACTACCTAACGCTTATGAACGAAAACTACCATCAGCCAGCTATGCCAGAAGGCGCTGAAGAAGGTATTCGTAAAGGTATCTACAAACTTGAAAGCTACGAAGGTAAAAAAGCCAACGTACAGCTATTAAGCTCAGGTACTATCATGACTGAAGTGCGTAAAGCTGCTGCAATTTTAAGTGATGATTACGGCATTGCATCAGACGTTTACTCTGTAACTTCATTCAATGAGCTTACGCGTGATGGTCAAGATGTTGAACGTTTCAACATGCTTAATCCAGAAAGCGAGCAAAAAACAGCTTACATTACGAGCGTATTAAACGACTCAGTAACTGTTGCCGCAACTGATTACATGAAAAACTACGCAGAACAAGCACGTTCATTTATCCCAAGCAGTAACTATAAAGTGCTTGGTACAGATGGTTACGGACGTTCTGATAGCCGTGAAAACTTACGTCGTCACTTTGAAGTTAACGCAAGCTACGTTGTTGTTGCTACGTTATCTGAACTTGCTAAACGCGGTGAAGTTGAAAAGTCAGTGGTTGTTGAAGCGATTAAAAAGTTCGACATTGACACAAATAAACTAAACCCACTGTACGCATAAGAGGTTTGCAATGAGTATTGAAATTAATGTACCAGATATCGGTGGCGATGAAGTTGAAGTAACCGAAATCTTAGTAAGTGTTGGCGACAAAGTAGATGTTGACCAATCGCTACTAACCGTTGAAGGCGACAAAGCCTCAATGGAAGTACCTGCTGCACAAGCAGGTACAGTTAAAGAAATTAAAGTAAGCGAAGGCGACACTGTTACAACAGGCACGCTAATTATGATTTTTGAAGGCGAAGAGACTGGTTCACAAAGCGAGCCAGAAGCGCCGGCTAAAACTGAAGCTGCTGCACCTGCAGAAGCTTCAGGTTCTTCAACTAAAGAAGTCACGGTACCAGATATTGGTGACGACGAAGTTGAAGTAACAGAAATCATGGTTGCCGTTGGCGATACTGTTGAAGAAGAACAATCTATTTTAAACGTTGAAGGCGATAAAGCCGCAATGGAAGTACCAGCACCATTTGCAGGTACTGTAAAAGAGATTAAAGTAGCCTCGGGTGACAAAGTAAAAACAGGCTCTTTAGTGTTTGTTTTTGAAGTTGCCGGTTCAAGTGCTCCAGCATCAGATGCACCTAAGCAAGAGTCTGCACCAGCAGAAACTGCTCAAAGTGCACAGCCAAGCACAAAAGAAGTAAATGTACCTGATATTGGCGATGATGAAGTTGAAGTAACTGAAATCATGGTTGCTGTTGGCGATACGGTTGAAGAAGAGCAATCTATCTTAAACGTTGAAGGCGACAAAGCAGCAATGGAAGTACCAGCACCATTTGCAGGCACAGTTAAAGAAATTAAAATTGCAGCGGGCGATAAAGTAAAAACAGGTTCGCTTATTTTTGTATTTGAAGTTGCCGGCAGTGCACCTGCAAAAGCTTCAGCACCAGCTGAGCAAAAGCCAGCTGCAGCACCTGCAAAAACCGAGTCTGCGCCAGCTCAAGCTGCACCTGCGGCTAAAGCGAGCAACGAAAGCTTTGAAAACAACAGCGCATATGCACATGCATCGCCAGTTGTTCGCCGTTTAGCGCGTGAGTTTGGTATTAACCTAGCAAACGTTAAAGGCTCAGGTCGTAAAAACCGTATAGTAAAAGAAGACGTGCAAAACTATGTTAAAAACTTAGTTAAGCAAGTTGAATCAGGCCAATTACCAGCTGGTAAAGGCAACGCGGGCGGTAGTGAGCTTGGTTTAATTCCGTGGCCTAAAGTAGATTTTGCTAAGTTTGGTGAAATTGAAGAGAAAAAACTATCTCGCATTCAAAAGCTGTCGGGTAAAAACTTACACCGTAACTGGGTACAAATCCCACATGTTACACAGTTTGACGAAGCTGATATCACAAGCCTTGAAGTATTCCGTAAAGAGCAAAACGTGTTAAGCGAGAAGAAAAAGCTTGGCGTTAAAATCACACCACTTGTGTTTGTGATGAAAGCAGCGGCAAAAGTACTTGCTGAATTCCCAACATTTAACTCGTCATTGTCTGAGGATGGCGAAAGCTTAATTCTTAAGAAATACATTAACATTGGTGTTGCGGTAGATACACCTAATGGCTTAGTTGTTCCGGTATTTAAAGATGTGGACAAAAAAGGCATTATGGAATTATCTCGCGAGCTAATGGATATTTCTAAAAAGGCGCGTGAAGGTAAATTAACGTCATCTGATATGCAAGGCGGCTGTTTTACTATTTCAAGCTTAGGCGGTATTGGCGGTACGGCATTTACGCCGATTGTTAATGCACCAGAGGTTGCTATTTTAGGTGTATCTAAATCTGAAATGAAACCTAAGTGGAATGGTAAAGACTTTGAACCAAAACTAATGGTTCCGCTGTCTATGTCGTACGATCACCGTGTGATTGACGGTGCCCTAGCAGCACGCTTTACAGCAACGCTTGCTAGCTACATGAGCGATATTCGTCAATTAGTGATGTAATCGCTACAATATGAATAAAATCAAATCCCAGCCAGTTGTTTTTAGCTGGGATTTTTACTATATGCAATGATACAATCTTTGCACTATTTGTGAATTGCTCTGATTTTCTGCCCATGCAGAAACATGGCAGTTAAATTTTAGGGCAGTGTCCCGTTCAAACAATTAAGGTAATAGCATGAGCAACGAATTAAAAACTCAAGTTGTTGTACTAGGCGGTGGTCCTGGTGGTTACTCTGCGGCTTTCCGTGCTGCTGACTTGGGCTTAGAAGTTACATTGGTAGAATCGCGTGAAACATTAGGCGGCGTATGTCTTAATGTTGGTTGTATTCCTTCAAAAGCACTTTTACACGTAGCTAAAGTGATTGATGACGCTGCAGAAATGTCATCTCACGGTGTTACTTTTGGCGCTCCGCAAATTGATTTAGACAAAATTCGCTCTTGGAAAGAGTCGGTTGTTGGCCAGCTTACTGGTGGCTTAGACGGCATGGCTAAGATGCGTAAAGTTAAAGTTGTACCAGGTTACGGTAAGTTTACTGGCAGCAACACTTTAGACGTTGAAGGTGCTGACGGCACAACAACTATTACATTTGATAATGCAATTATTGCTGCGGGTTCTAAACCTGTAAGCTTACCGTTCATCCCAGAAGATGAGCGTGTAATTGATTCAACGGGCGCATTAGAGCTTAAGGACATTCCAGAGAAGCTACTTGTTTTAGGCGGTGGTATCATCGGTCTTGAAATGGGTACTGTTTACCGCGCATTGGGTTCTGACATTGATGTTGTTGAGTTTGCAGACCAATTAGTTCCGGCTGCTGATAAAGATATCATCAAGATTTATCAGAAATACGTAAGCAAAAAATTCAATGTTATGCTTTCAACTAAAGTTGTTGGCGTTGAAGCGAAAGATGATGGCTTATACGTTACTTTTGAAGGCAAAAACGCACCAGCTGAGCCAGTACGTTACGACAAAGTACTTGTTGCAGTAGGCCGTACGCCTAACGGTAACTTGCTTGATGCTGACAAAGCAGGCGTTAATGTTGATGAGCGTGGCTTTATTAATGTTGATAAGCAACTTAAAACAAACGTAGACCACATTTTTGCAATTGGTGACTTAGTTGGCCAGCCTATGCTTGCACATAAAGCGGTTCATGAAGGTCATGTTGCTGCAGAAGTTATTTCTGGTCAGAAGCATTTCTTCGACCCTAAATGTATTCCTTCAATAGCATACACAGACCCAGAAATCGCTTGGGTAGGTGTTACTGAGAAAGAAGCAAAAGAGCAAGGCTTGAAAGTTGAAACTGCGGTATTCCCGTGGGCAGCATCTGGTCGTGCAATTGCATCTGCTCGTACTGAAGGTTCTACTAAACTTATCTTTGATAAAGAAAGTGGCCGTATAATCGGTGGTGCTATGATCGGTATTAACGCAGGCGAAATGCTTGGTGAAATCGGTTTAGGTATTGAAATGGGTGCTGATGGTGAAGATTTAGCACTTACTATTCATGCTCACCCAACATTGAACGAGTCTATTGGCCTTGCAGCTGAAATTTTTGAAGGTTCGATCACTGATTTACCAAACAAAAAAGCGGTTAAAAAGAAGAAGTAATTTAACTTTTTAATTTAGTTTTTAAAAACCCAGCTTTTGCTGGGTTTTTGTTTTTATAGCCGGCAATTCAAAAATAGATAAAACAAAACTAGCTTCATTTGGTATGCTTTTTTATTTTGAGCTGATAGCTGATAGCTGATAGCTGATAGCTGATAGCTGATAGCTGATAGCTGGTAGCTGATAGCTGATATCTATTCCCTTTAATTTTAGCTACAATACGCGCCGATCAAATTTAAGGTAATTAATCACTGTGGCCAACTCTTTTAAAAACTCAGTTCTGGCATTACGCGCTCAGCAAATAAGTGAGTCTCGCCGTGAATTCAATGCGCGAGGCGGTAAATTAGATCGCTGTGAGCAGTGCCTAATAGCCAAACATTACTGTATTTGTAAAGGTGTTGAGTACGCTCAGTGCGGTGCTGCTGTATGTTTACTAATGTACCATAATGAAAGTTTTAAGCCGTCTAATACAGGACGATTAATTGCTGAGATTGTTCCTGATAACTATGCATTTAGATGGGATAGAACAGACCCCGATTCTGCTTTTTTAGCTTTAATAAACGATCCTCAATATCAACCGATGGTCGTGTTTCCTGCTGAAGACGTAGAAGAAGGTAGAGCGATTACTGAAGTGAATATTGAATCAGGTAAAAAGCCACTTTTTATATTTTTAGATGGTACGTGGCGCGAAGCTAAAAAAATGATCCGTAAAAGCCCTTATCTAGATAACTTACCTGTATTGTCTGTTACTGCTGATAAACTATCTGATTATCGCTTACGTGTAGCGCCTCATGCGCATCAACTTGGTACTGCTGAAGTAGGCATTATGGTGCTTGCTCTGGCTGGTGAAGCTGAAGCATCTAAAAAATTAGAAAATCACTTTATAAAGTTTCGCGATGCATACTTATTAGGTAAGCGAAATAAAGGCAGGCCAGCAGTATAATACCAATACGCAATAATACTTAATCATTTTGCAGGGCTAAAGGTGTCGCTACCTGCATTAAAAAATCCTCATTTACGACTGTATAGATGCAGAAAGTAGAACAATGCAGGAGCAATTGCCGAGAACAACTAAATAGCAAATTTTTTGCCTAGCTATCAACACGTTTTTCCAGTCTCAAAATAGATCAATTAAATAAGCCAATTGGTATAATTACTGAATTTTGGGCAAAGAAAAGCGCGCTCTATCTCTAGGCGCGCTTGCGGAATCTTCTAATTTTTTGCATCCTGCAATTGAACTTAATCAACTCCAATTTCTACTAATCCATGTTTATTACTATATTACTTTTTAGTTCTATGTAATTTAGGCTATCCGGGCCTATATCCTTTAAATCCTAAAACATCCTGTATGGTAAAAACTATTACCGGTCCTTCTTTGCACTTACTTGTGCTTCCATGTGTTAATCAATCCGTTGTGTTACCTAAAAAGGCCTGTCCATTTATTCCTACATCCTGTTAAACAACTTAATCCTCAGTTGCTTCCTTTACGTACCATCCTGATACTATCCTTTGTGCAACAATCCATTGCGATACTCATCCTGAGTCTGTCCTAATTTCCGTGTTGTCCGTAGTAACCTAATCATTGGTTGTTCGAGTAAGCAGTCCATTTCCTTTTACTCGATAAGCATCACTGCTTGGTTGATGTAGTAATTATAATGGCTAACCCTAAGTAAAGTAGGATATAAACTACATTAAACTTCCTTTAATATAATCGTAAATTTATAAAAACCATTTAAAACATAATGTTAAGCTTTAACTGCTGTTTTTTTATGACGTTTTTTACTCATTAGCTGCCATATCCGTGAGATATGTCTTACGCGCAATTTCCTTTTTGGGCGTTATTTACATATTTACATTTATTTAAAGTGTGCACTTTTTAGCTGATCACGGTAGAATTCTTTGATAATAATTACTATTTAGGTGAAGTAATGAAGAAAGCTTTAGCACTGTGTTTGGGGTTAGTTACGTCTATGCCAGCCTTGGCAAGCGATGTGGTTAATATTTATTCTTTTCGTCAGCCATTTTTAATCCAGCCAATTTTAGATGATTTTACAAAGCAAACAGGTATTAAAACCAATGTTGTTTTTGCTAAAAAAGGGCTAATTGAACGTGTAAAGCGTGAGGGAAAGCATAGTAAAGCCGATTTAGTATTAACATCTAACTTTAGTGCGCTTATTCAGCTTGAGGATTTAAAGCTAACGCAAACGATTAAAAGTGACCGCATTAATACAAATGTACCAGCGGCGTTTCGTGATGGTGATGGCCAATGGGTTGCACTTACCAAGCGTGTGCGTAATGTATATTCATCTAAAGAGCGACTTGGAGCATTACCTGAGCTCACTTACGAAGATTTAGCTGACCCTAAATACCAAGGGCAAATTTGTACACGCTCTGGTAAGCATCCGTATAATTTGGGTTTAGTGGCTTCGATGATTGCACACCATGGTGAAGAAAACACAAAATCATGGCTAGAAGGTGTTAAGGCTAACTTAGCGCGTAAGCCACAAGGTAACGATAGAGCGCAAGTAAAGGCGGTTAAAGAAGGCTTGTGTAATTTAGCGCTGGGTAACAGTTACTACCTTGGTAAAATGTTGGAAGATGATGTACAAAAAGCATGGGCTGAGTCTGTTAATATTAACTTTCCTAACCAAACTAACCGAGGTTCACATATTAATGTGTCGGGTGCGGTTATTACTAAGTATGCTAAAAACCCTAAAAACGCTTTAAAACTCATAGAATATATGACCGATAATAAAGCACAAAATATGTACGCTTCGGTTAATATGGAATATCCGGTTAAACTAGGTGTTGAGTTATCAAGCTTGGTTGCCTCTTGGGGAAGCTTCAAAGAAGACAGTTTACCACTTGATGAAATTAGTAAATATCGTCCGTTAGCACTTAAGCTAATTGATGAGGTGAAATTCGATCTTTAATGAATTCTCAATTTAAGCTGTCGAAATGGCAGCTATTTGCATGGGCAACAGGCTTAATACTGTCGGCCCCGTTGTTTTTTCTATTACTTGAATCCTTACAAGGCGACTCTGAGGTGTTTTCTCACCTTTGGGATACAGTGCTGTGGGATTATATTTTAAATACGGTACTGCTTGTTGTTGGTGTGTCTGTGCTTAGCTGCGTTATTGCGTTACCGCTTGGCTGGCTCACTGCGTATTGTCACTTTCCTGGTAAAAAGCAATTTGAATGGGCACTTATGCTGCCACTTGCCATGCCGACCTACATAATTGCTTATGTTTATACCGACTTACTTGATTACGCAGGCCCTGTTCAAATAGCCCTCAGAGAGTGGTTTGGCTGGCAATCCCCTAACGATTATTGGTTTTTTGATATACGCACTTTACCTGGTGCAATAGTCATGATTGCCTTAGTGCTTTACCCATATTTGTTTTTAATCTTTAAAACGGCTCTTCGTGAACAGTCATTTAAGTTAGTGCAAGCCAGCCAACTAATGGGCTTGTCTCCTTGGCAGAGCTTTTTTAGGGTGAGTTTAGTGCTTTCGCGTGGGGCTATAGTCGCGGCACTTGCACTGATTAGTATGGAAACCATGGCTGACTTTGCAACCGTTAGTTATTTTGCCGTAAGTACGTTAACGACTGCAGTTTACGATACGTGGTTTGGTTATTACTCATTAACAGCGGCTGCCAAAATATCGGGTGTCATGCTGCTACTTCTATTTTTAGCATTAATGGCCGAGCGCTTTAGTCGCCGCAAGCAAGCCGTGTTTGAGCGCCAATCAGGTGTTAATAGTGAGTCGTTATATATTCTAAAAGGTAAGTCAGCATGGTTAGCTACATTATTTTGTAGTGCTATTTTAATCCTTGCGTTTATTATTCCTATTGCTGTGCTTTTAAGTTATGCAATTACGTACTTTGATAAGGCATGGAATGCCGCATTTTTTAGCTACGCGTGGCAAAGCTTAAAAGTGGCAGCAATAGTGAGTGTTGCAACTATTGTATTGAGTATCTTTGTGGTGTTTTATCAACGCGTAGCAAAACAAACATATCCTTTAATACCAGGTCGGTTAGCAAGTACAGGTTATGCGCTACCAGGTACTGTGCTTGCAATTGCGGTGTTACTGCCGCTTACTTTACTAGAAAACTCTATTAATACAGCGCTAGAGCCCTATAACTTAGATATAGGTTTATTACTTACAGGCAGTATTTTAACCATCATACTCGCTTATGTTGTGCGTTTTTATGCCATTGCTCATGGTGCAATAGAGTCAAGCTTTGTACGGATCAGCCCTTCGCTCGATATGGCCAGCCAATCTATGGGTAAAAGCTTAGGGCAAACACTGCGTTTAGTGCATTTACCTTTACTACGAAGAGGGTTGCTGACCGCTGCGTTATTAGTGTTTATTGAATGCATGAAAGAATTGCCTGCAGCTTTGCTGTTACGACCTTTTAACTTTGAAAGTTTAGCGACACATGTTTTTCAGTACGTCAGTGATGAGCAATTAGAGCTTGCATCTATATCTGCATTATTTATTGTTATTGTTGGGTTTATACCTTTGTATTTTATTAACCGTTCTATGGAGCAGCGCAGTTAAATGAGTAGTTTAATTTTACAAGGCGTGAGCTATCACTACAGTGCCACGCAAGTGCTACATAATTTAGATTTAACGGTTGGTAAGGACGAAATAGTCTGCTTACTTGGCGCCAGTGGTTGTGGCAAAACAACAACATTAAAAGCAATTGCAGGGTTAATAGAGACCAATCAAGGCAGTATATTTATAGATGGTAAGCTTGTAAGCGACGAGCAATCATTTGTCTCACCAGAGCATCGTAATATAGGAATGATGTTTCAAGATTATGCATTGTTTCCGCACCTTACAGTGGCCGATAATATTGCGTTTGGGCTAAACAAAACAAATAAAGAGCAAAAGCGCGCGCGTGTTGAAGAAATGCTTAAGTTGGTGCACTTAACCGGCTGTGCAAAACGTTTTCCACATCAGCTCTCTGGTGGGCAGCAGCAACGTGTAGCTATAGCGCGGGCACTGGCTTATAAACCTAGTTTATTATTGCTCGATGAGCCCTTTTCTAATATTGATACGCAAGTGCGTTTTGAGCTTATTGCTGATATCCGTCGCATTATTAAAACACAGCAAGTGTCAGCTGTATTCGTTACGCACTCAAAAGAAGAGGCCTTTGCTTTTTCAGACACGCTTGCCATTATGCATCGAGGTAAAATTGCTCAGCAGGGCTCACCAGAAGCGCTTTTTGCTGTGCCAAAGTCAAAGGAGGTTGCAGAGTTTCTGGGTCAGGGCATATACTTAGACGCACAAGCATTAACAGCAACTGAATATAATACGGCGTTTGGTGTCGTTAAATCGCAAGTTGCGCATACGCACAAAACTAAAAATGGGCAATTATATATTCGCCCTCATCAAATAGAGTTAGCGTATAAAAATTGCGATGAAAATGGCCAAGCTATTACTATTTTAAGTCGTCGTTTTATTGGCTCTGCTTATGTTTATAGTGTTGTAATTGCAGAGCAAGAGATTGAAGTTGCTGCACAATATGGCCAGTCATTTGAGAAAAATGAACAGGTTATTATAAAAATAAAACCCCACACGGTGAATTTTTTCGAATCATAATCAATGTGTTATTCGCTGTGTTATATAAAAAGCTAAGGAATAACAATGGCGCAAGCGCAGTCTGGGATTTGTGCTGAAGCAAACTTACATGGTTTGCACCTATTTTTTAATGTATTTGACGCTCAGGACGAATCGTTGCGTGCAAAGCTCAAACGAGTTAGCGCTATTGAGGAGGAGTTTAGCGATCAGTTTTCGGAGTCTATGCTTTCGTGCATGGTTGCTATTGGCGCCCAGTATTGGCCGCATATTTTGCCTGAATATATCCCTAGCGAACTACAAAGCTTTCCTAATATAAACCATAGCGATTTTGTTATGAGTGCCCAGCCATGTGACTTATTTATTCAAATACGCTCAGACCGAGAAGACGTTAACCATTTATTTGCGCTACAAATTTTAAAGTTATTTGCCCCTGATGTTGAGCTGGTGGAGCAAATTCGTAACTTTCGCTTTTTAGATGGTCGTGACTTTAATGGTTTTATTTATGGAGGCAACACGCCACATGGCAGGCAAAAGCGTGCAACGGCGCTGGTTAACAAGCCAAATAGTTTTGAAGATCAGGGCAGTTATATCCATGTGCAGCGTTTTAAACACGACCTAACTGTATGGCAGCATTTATCACTGAGCGAGCAAGAGCAAATTATGGGGCGTACGCGTTTAGATAATACACTCATTGAGCCCGCTATTAGCACTAGTCATGCATCGCGAAGTGAATTAAAAGATGAAAATGGTCATGCGCTATTACTCAATCAAAGCATGCCTTATGGCGATGTTTATGAGCAAGGAATGCTAAGTATTACTTGCTCTGCATCGGGTAGTGCGTTTGAAAAGGTACTTACGAGTCGCTTAGGGGCAGGGGAGTGTTATGACCATTGGCTTGATTTTACTCAAGCCGATATGGGGTCCGCGTTTTTTGCACCCTCAATTGGGTTTTTAAAGCAGCTTTAAACCGTATCAAATAAAATACGGACGCGCTCGAGCGTAATGTCTATTTCTGATATTTTTGCTGGCGCAATAAATATGGTGTCATCACCTGCAATTGTGCCTAAAACACCATCTGCTTTACCTAATGAATCCAGCAAACGTGCAATTAATTGTGCAGCCCCAGGACTCGTGGTGATGATAATCATCATTTCATTATGCATAATATCAATTACTAGCTGACGCAGCGGGCTTTTAGCTGTTGGTACCCCCATTTCGGCCGGTAAGCAGTAAACCATTTCTTGCTTTGCGTTACGTGTACGTACAGCACCAAACTTGCTTAACATACGCGACACTTTACTTTGACTTATATTGTCAAAGCCTTGTTCTTTTAGAGCATCGACTATTTCGCCTTGAGAGCCAAAATTTTCTTCTTTTAAAAGGGATTTAAACGCTTTAACTAACGCTTCTTGTTTATCTTGTGGTTGCATAGTCTTTATTCATTTTTGTTATTTATAATGCAAATTCTACACAAAAATGAATAATTATGCAGCAGTTGTTTAGTTAACTTGCCAGTTTGATGCGATAAACGAGCAAAGTTTACAACTATGGTCGAAAATATACCTGAAATAAGCAGGATAAATTTGTTTTTAGTCGCTAATTTCATTATCTTAAGAGCCACAAATATTTCCTACCTCAAATTACGGAGAATTCCAATGAAAGTTGCTGTATTAGGTGCTGCAGGCGGTATCGGTCAAGCGTTGTCTTTATTATTAAAAACAGGCTTACCAGCTGGCTCTGAATTATCACTTTACGATGTTGCACCAGTAGTACCAGGTGTTGCTGTTGATCTTTCTCACATCCCAACAGATGTAAAAGTTGCAGGCTTTGGCGCAGACGATTTAAATAAAGCGCTTGAAGGTTCTGATATCGTACTTATCCCAGCGGGTATGCCACGTAAACCAGGTATGGATCGTGCGGATTTATTCAACGTAAATGCCGGCATCATCAAAACATTAGCTGAAGGTATTGTTGCAAGCTGTCCTAAAGCGTTTGTAGGTATTATTACAAACCCAGTAAACGGCACTGTACCAATTGTTGCTGAAGTATTTAAAAAAGCAGGTACTTACGACGCTAAACGCGTATTTGGTATTACTACACTTGACGTGATTCGTTCAGAAGCTTTTGTTGCTGAACTTAAAGGCGTAGACGTAGCAACTGTTAAAGTACCAGTAATTGGCGGTCACTCAGGCACAACTATTCTTCCTCTACTTTCTCAAGTTGAAGGCGTAAGCTTTACTGATGAAGAAGTAGCTGCACTTACTCCACGTATCCAAAACGCAGGTACTGAAGTTGTAAATGCCAAAGCGGGTGGTGGTTCTGCTACATTATCTATGGGTGCTGCTGCTGCACGTTTTTGTATGTCTTTAGTTAAAGGCCTACAAGGTGAAGACGTAGTAGATTACGCATATGTTGCTGTTGAAAATGGCGATGCAGAGTATTTTGCTCACCCAGTACGTTTAGGTAAAAACGGCGTAGAAGAAATTCTTTCTTACGGCGAGCTAAGCGCATTTGAAGAAAAAGCTAAAAACGATATGCTTGAAACACTGAAAAAAGACATCAAAGAAGGTGTTGATTTCATGGCGTAATAGCCAATTGAGTATTAAAAAAGCCTGCATTTGCAGGCTTTTTTGTTGCTCGAGATTTGTTTACTCTTAATCAAAATTAAGAGGCGTACTAAGGTTAGTGATCGCGGTCAACGGCTATACGGGCTAAGCTGACTAATGCATGTTTGTATTCAGATTCAGGTAAAAAGTCTAAGCAAGCAATCGCTTTATCGGCTTCAAGCTCTGCTTTTTGCATTGTAAACTCAAGCGCATTGGTTTGTTTGAGCGTAGATAAAATCTCTTCTAAATGCTCCATACCATTACTGTGTTCAATAGCATCACGAATTAATTGTGTTTGATGTGTATTGCCATGTTGCATTGCATATATAAGTGGCAAAGTTGGCTTACCTTCGGCTAAATCATCACCTATATTTTTACCCAATTGATCAGCATTTGCATTGTAATCGAGTACATCATCAACAAGCTGAAAAGCGGTTCCTAAATGCATACCGTATAAATTAAGTGCCTCAAGTGTTGTTTTATCTTGCTCAGTAATAATTGCAGCTAGGCCTGTAGCCGCTTCAAATAATTTAGCTGTTTTAGAATAGATTACCTGCATGTAGCTAGCTTCGGTAGTATCGGGATCGTTGCAGTTCATTAATTGCAGTACTTCGCCCTCAGCTATAATGTTAGTTGCATCCGCTAGGACCTGCATAACCTGCATTTTACCAAGGCCAACCATTAGCTGAAAAGAGCGAGTATAAATAAAGTCACCGACAAGCACGCTAGCTGCATTACCAAATTCAGCATTTGCTGTAGGTGTGCCTCGGCGTAAGTTAGACTCATCTACAACGTCATCGTGTAATAGCGTTGCGGTATGAATAAACTCAACAATTGTTGCAAGCGTAATATGATCTTTGCCCTGATAGCCTAAAGCTCTGGCAGCTAATATAGCCAGCATTGGACGCACGCGCTTACCGCCGCTGTTTACAATGTATAAACCTAGTTGGTTAACTAACGCCACATCTGAGCGCATTTGCGCATGTATAAGTTGATTGACGTCATTCATATCGCTTTCGATTAACGCCTGGATAGCTTTTATATCCATTGATCTCCGAGCCAATTTTTATGTGTGAACGGCGCAGATTGTACAACAAAAAATGCACTAGCTCGATATTTTGTGACGATTGATTGAAAAAACACTATTAAAGTACTTAATTTAGACTGAATTAGCCAAGATAACTGTTTAATTGATAACCAAATCGCAGTATCAGTTACGATTAGTTATTGTACTGTTGGCGGGTTGTTTGCCTACATAAAATAATTTTAAGCAAGGGCTAAAAAGCGCTTGGCAAAAGGCCTAATTAATATAAAATGGGGGAAATATTGAATTGCTCTCAATGCAGCTACTTTTTATTCATTTTAATTACAAAATAGGCTTGCTAGTTATTTCGCGTTAGCGTAAACTTCGCGCCCTATCGAAGAATATTTTAGTTGCGTCGATTTGAGGGCGCACAGACGGAGTTAATTATGTACGCGGTTTTCCAAAGTGGTGGTAAACAGCATCGTGTGACTGAAGGTCAAACGATTCGTCTTGAAAAATTAGACGTTGAAACTGGTGCGGCAGTAGAATTTGATTCAGTACTTTTAGTTGCTGATGGTGAGAAAATCGAGATCGGTGTACCGTTCGTAAACGGTGGTAAAGTAACAGCTGAGGTTGTTTCACATGGTCGCGGTGAGAAGATTAAGGTTGTTAAATTTAGACGCCGTAAGCATTCTCGTAAGCAAATGGGCCATCGTCAATGGTTCACTGAAGTTAAAATCACTGGCATTAGCGCTTAATTAGAGGTACTTAGAAATGGCACATAAAAAAGCAGCTGGTAGTACTCGTAACGGTCGCGATTCAGAAAGCAAACGCCTAGGTGTTAAGCGTTTTGGTGGCGAATCAGTTCTAGCGGGTAGCATCATTGTTCGTCAACGTGGAACTCGTTTCCACCCTGGCGCAAACGTAGGTATCGGTAAAGACCACACTATCTTCGCAAAAGCAGATGGTAAAGTTCAATTTGAACAAAAAGGTCCTTTAAACCGTAAATACGTAACTATCGTAGCTGAGTAATCAGTAAGGTAGTTAAAAACCCCGCCTTTGCGGGGTTTTTTGTTTTGTAGTCCAGTCAAATATATACCCAAGCCTGCATTTGCGTTGGCTTGGGTATATAATAGAGTTATTAAACAAGCCAATCCCTAAAGTGAGTAATCATGAAGTTTGTAGATGAAGTAGAAATCCGCGCAGAAGCTGGAGACGGTGGCAGCGGCATTGTGTCTTTCCGTCGTGAAAAATATGTACCAGATGGTGGACCTGATGGCGGTGACGGTGGAGACGGTGGTAGTGTTTATCTACAAGCTGATGAAAACTTAAATACCCTAATTGATTATCAATTTGAGCGTTTTCACAGAGCTGAACGTGGCACAAATGGTCGAAGCCGTAACTGTACAGGTAAAAAAGCCGATGATTTATTTGTTATGGTACCGGTTGGCACACGAATCATGGATGTTGACACCCAAGAGGGGCTAGGTGATTTAACTCAACATGGTCAAAGAATATTGGTTGCAAAAGGTGGTTTCCACGGCTTGGGGAATGCACGTTTTAAATCAAGTACTAACCGTGCTCCTCGTCAAAAAACATTAGGTACACCGGGTGAAGTACGTAACTTAAAACTAGAGTTACTACTATTAGCCGATGTAGGCCTACTTGGCTTGCCAAATGCCGGTAAATCTACATTTATTCGTAGTGTATCTGCAGCGCGCCCTAAAGTAGCTGATTATCCATTTACGACGCTTATTCCTAATTTAGGTGTTGTGCGTCCAGAAGCTAACAAGTCATTTGTTATAGCAGATATACCTGGATTAATTGAGGGGGCATCTGATGGTGCTGGCTTAGGTATTCGTTTCTTAAAGCATTTAGAGCGTTGTCGCGTGCTATTGCATATTATTGATGTAATGCCAGTGGACGGTTCTAACCCTGTAGATAATGCATTTGCCATTATTAATGAGTTACACCAATACAGCCCTAAACTCGCAGAGAAGCCGCGCTGGTTAGTATTCAATAAAATTGACTTATTACCAGAAGACGAAGCAAAAGCGTTATGTACAGCTATTGCAGAAGAGCTAGGCGAAACTGAAAATATTTATAATATTTCAGCAATTAATAAGCTACACACTCAGCCATTAATTCACGACATCATGACACTTCTAGATAGTATGCCTAAAGAGAAGTTTGTACAGGTTGAAGATGAAGAAGTTGAATTTAAGTGGGATACCTATCATGAAAAAGCCACTAAAGGTAAAGGCAATGATGATGATTGGGACGACTGGGATGAAGATGATTACGACGTAGAAGTTGTCTACGAGCGCTAATAAAACTGAATTTATTAAAAAGGAGCTTATGCTCCTTTTTCTTTGTTTAAGAATAAAGTACTAGGTGTTTAATATGATAATTTCTATGATCGCTGCAATGGCAAACAATCGTGTAATTGGCCTCGATAATAAAATGCCATGGCATTTGCCTGCTGATTTACAGCACTTTAAAAAAGTGACGACGGGAAAACCTGTGATCATGGGGCGTAAAACGTTTGAGTCAATCGGGCGTCCTCTACCCGGTCGTCGAAATATTATTATTACGCGTAATAACAAATATAGCGCACCAGGTATTGAAACAGTAACTACGCCAGAGGCTGCATTAAAACTGGTTAGTGACGTTGAAGAAGTAATGATTATCGGCGGCGGAAATATTTATCAGCAGTTTTTAGGAAAAGCTGAACGCTTATATTTAACCTTTATAGATTTGGATGTAAAAGGGGATACTCAGTTTCCTGATTATAATAAAATAGCTAATTGGCATATCGAAGAAGAAGTGCAAAATCTTCCTGATGAGAAGAATAAATCTAGTTATAAATTCGTAACTTTATACAAAAAACGTTAACATTATTGCGTAAATTTTGGTGAGTTGGTACAATATTAAACAGTCGATATAAGAAAAAAGTACCATAAAGGGTTTGTCATGTTTAAATTACCAAAGCTAGCTGTACTTACTGCTGTTGTAGCTGTAAGTTCGTTTTCGTATACAGCACCTGTAAACGCTGAAGATCAATTAGCGGTATCTATTTGTGAGTACATTGCTGCAGATGATAAAAACCGATTACGTAGTAAGCTTAAGAGCTCTCGTGTAAAAATTCGTAACATTTATGATGCAGTACAGTGTAATGGTAATAACTTGCTTCGCCATGCTGTTGCTAGTAACGCAGTTGATACTGGTGAGTATATAGTTAAAAACCTATCTAAGAGCTCGCTTTCTGATGGTGCAGACATCTCATGGGCTGAAGGCAATCACGCTGGTTCACCTCTTATAGCTGTAATTAAAGACCGCGCAGGACTTTAATAAACTATTTTTAAAAACCGCGTTTAGTACGCGGTTTTTTATTGCCAAAATATTAAAAGCCGATATTGCTCATGCAATATCGGCTTTTTAGTGTGGTTTTTACCAATCAGCTTAATTAGGTGATCCATTTTAGGTAAGAAAATCGTGTCGGTAACAAGGCAAAAATTTTGTTATTTAGTTGTTCTCGGCAATTGCTCCTGCATTGCTCTACCTTCTGCATCCATGCAGTCGTAAATGAGAAATTTGTAACGTAGTTAGCGACAGGTTTAATCTCTCAAATTGATTAAGTCTTATTGCAGATTGCTATTATTTACTCTTCAATGAATGCTTCGCCTTGTGTCATCCACTTTGCAGCTGGTTTGCCTTTTAAGTAATGATCAAAGTACTGCATCATACGTACTGAAAAATCGACCTGATTAGGAAATTTTTTCAGGTGATGTGGTTCGCCTTCGTATTGTAAAAAGGTCGCGTCTTTACCTGCACGGCGCAGTGCAAGGTAGTACTGCACGCCTTCGTGCCACGGCACTGCATCGTCTTTATCGCCAAACATAATTAAAATAGGGGTATTTACTTTATCTGCAAAAAACACCGGTGAGTTTTCAATGTAAAGCTCGGGTGCTTCAAATAAGTTTTTACCTATACGGCTTTGCCCTGTTTCGTATTGAAATTGACGCGCAAGCCCCGATTTTAAACGTATGCCACTGTAAGCACTGGTCATGTTTGATACTGGCGCGCCCGATACAACCGCTTTAAACATATCTGTTTGAGTGATCATAAATGCACTTTGATAACCCGCCCATGAGTGCCCTTGTAGGCCTATTTTATCTGGGTCGGCTATACCTAAATCTATTAATTTTTGAGTGGCGTTTATCATGGTTTGCGTTGACGATTTACCCGGGTGACCTATTTCAAAGCGAATATCAGGTAAAAATACAGCGTAACCGTTTGATGTAAACATAGGGAAGTTAGGACGGTGATTTAGCTCCATTTTAGGAAAATCATACATGCGCTGGCTCATGTAGCGATAAAAGTATACAACAACCGGTACTTTATCGCCTTTTTTATAGCCTGCAGGTTTGATTAATACCCCTTGTAAATCTTCGCCATCAAAGCCTTTATAGCTTATTAGCTCTGGCTTTTCGCCCCATGCAAAACTAGCTGTTTGTGGGTTTAAGTTAGTCACCTTTTTAGGCGCTGAAAAGCTAAAATCAGTTTGGTAGTAATCAGGGTATTGTTGGTAGCTTTGCTCAGTAAATACATATTTATCGGCATGTTTTGCTTTTTTTACAATATCAAAGCGCTTTTGGCCATTAAGAACGTTTGTAATTGTATTTGAGCCTAAATCTAGTTTAGCAACTTCACTTTGCTTTGTTTGTAAATTAATAGCGGATACGAGTAATGTATCGTTTTGTTCAAAGCCGACTTGGTTTTTATCAAGTTTAATAACTCGATATTGAGTATTACTTTGTTTGCCGTTGGTTAAACGCTCAGCCTGTTGAGTGTCCACATCAAATGCCCAAATATCGTATTTGCTATAAGCGAGCACTTTACTGCTGTCGTTCATCCAACCTGCAAAACCATACCCAGGTTGTGTTGAAGGGTAGTCGTGTTTATCATCGGCAAACGTTGCCTGAATGGCTTTAGTAAGCGCGGTTACTTTGTTATTTTTTAAATCTTTTAGCTGTATTTGGCTATCACTAAAGTAAGCTGCAAATTCACCGCTAGGTGCAAGGCTTGGCCTAAAAGGAGAGTTACTAATAATAGGTGTTTGTTTACCTGTACTTATATTTACAGCAAAGTAATCAGCAAAGAAGCCTCCGTACATTATTTTTTCTAAGTAAGGAATATTAGATGAGCCCAGTAGCGATTCACTTCGCTCAGGATTAAGTGCAAGCTCTGGCATTGTTTCGTTACTAAGCTGCACAACTTTTTGCGAGTTAACATGATACACGCCACTGTAATGGCGGTTTTTATTAACGGCATTCCACTGTTGCTCTTCGCGCGGCTTTATTTGTGCATCGTTGTTATGCCAAACATTCAGCCCTTTATGCTCACGAATCGTGTCAAAGTCGTAAAGTGAGGCTTCATCTGTGTATTCTTTAGCTTTTACTTTAACTGCAAGCTTTGGGTGGTTTTCAAAGTATAAGCGTTCGCCGTTTTCTGACCACACTAGCGATGCCGTTTTACCAATAACCCATTCTTTATTTGGTGAATCTATTGTTGATAGCCGCTCATTTTTATATAGCTGCAAGCTATAATTTCGACGGCGAGTATCATCATTTACATAATTGCCCAATGTAAATGCAGCAATATTTTCTGTAGGGTGCCACGCTATGGTATTAGCAATAACACCGGGCTCATCAATTAGTGCGCTGAGAGTAAAGTTATTTAACTCAACAAGAGCAACTTGGTTATCATTACCGTCGCTGTAGCTTTGGCTAACGAGTAGTTGATTACCCATAGAGTTAATGGCGTAGCTGAATACGTTATCTATAGTGTGGCTGCGTTTATCGGTCAAATTAACAATAACGAGCGGATAGGTTTTATCTTTTTTATCAGGCGTTATAGCACTTTTATTTTTATCTTTATCTTCATTATCGCTTTGCTCTACCTTTGGCTCATCGTCTTTTTTATTTAAGCGATAGGCAAGCCAAGTGCCGTCATCAGATAATTTATAATCTTTTACATCATCAAAACTTTGCTGCTCAGCTGTTTGAGTATTAACGAGTATTAAGTTATTTTTTAGCGTTTCTTTTTTCTTAGTGGTTTCTTTTTCAAGGAGTTTAGGTGCTTGAGTAAAGGCTACCCAGTTTGCTGCCTTATTGATGTAAGGCTTTGTGCCGCGTTCTATTTGTGCAATAAGTTTATTTTTTTGAAGTGAATAAACTTCGCCGGTAGCATTACCTCTATATGGCGTTGCACTAAAAGTAAGTACACGGCCATCGTCAGATAGCTGCGTGTTTTTAGCCGATTTAAAATCAAATACATCTTTAAATTGCAGTGATTCTTTTGCGTAAATACCAGTGCTGGCTAAGCTAGCAACAAGTGCTGAACTTAGTAAGGTGAGCTTTTTTTTCATTATAGGTTCTCGTATTGTGACATTATTTCATTGTAACGAGTTTGGCTCACAATTCGAGCGGATCAGATAAATGGCAGCTCCATACGACAAAACGACCCGAAGGTCGTTTTTTTGTGTTTAATTTAGTAAAACTAAAGCCAGATTTTTTGTAATTCGGGCCATTGTTTTTCAAATTGTACACTAGGCTTTGCTTTAAAGTCGCTTCGTACAAATTGATTCATTTTGCCCTCAACGTACGCAAGCAAAAAGTTAGCAAGTGTAAGCTCATCGCTTTGGAAGGTTTTGCCTTCGCGCAGTTTTCGCTCGCGTAGTACTTGTTTAAACTGAGTTTCTAGTTTTTCAAACAAGCCTTGTACACGTTCACGTAGGCGCTCTTGTTCACCTTGTAATGCATCGCCGGTTAATATGCGAGTAATCCCCGGATTTTTTTCAGCAAAGGTGAGGAGTAATAATAAAATATTGTAAATACGTGTCTGGCTTTCTTTTTCGTTTTCTAAAATAAGGTTAATGCGCGACAAAAGTGTGTCTTCAATAAACTCAATTAGGCCTTCAAACATACGTGCTTTACTAGGAAAATGACGGTAAAGCGCTGCTTCAGAAACGCCTACTTCAGCAGCAAGCTTTGCTGTGGTAATTCGTTGTCCTGGGCTGGTTTCTAACATTTGTGCGAGTGCTTGCAGTATCTGCTCTTTGCGATTACTTCTTTTTGTCGCAGGCATGAACCTTCCTTTTTTATTAGTTATTCTTAGCTGGGGCCAGTCATTTTTTGTTCAAATGAGTCGCTTATGTTAATGTTTTATTCAGTTTGTTTCCAGCATTTTTATAGATGTTTAGCGAGCTGTTCGATCACTTGATGTGCGATTTGCGTTTTACTCGTTGCTGGTAATTCTACGCTTTCATTGTGCCAGTATAATGTTAAAGCATTATGATCAGAGTTAAATCCCAGCCCACTTTTTGATACGTCATTCGCGCAAATCATATCTAAGTTTTTATTTTTAAGCTTACCTTTGGCGTAGCTTTCAACGTTTTGAGTTTCGGCTGCAAAGCCTACAGTGTAAGGTCGGTTGTTTTTAATAGCAGCAACAGCGGCAATTATATCGGGGTTTTTAACAAGTGTAAGGGTGAGCTCATCACCTTGTTTTTTCATTTTTTGATCTGCAACATTTGCGGCTCTGTAGTCGGCAACTGCTGCACAGCCAATAAATGCATCTGACTGCGGTGCATAGTTTAATGCTTCGTTTAATAGCTGCTCAGCACTTTCAATATTTATTAAATTTACACCTGCTGGCGCTTTAATTGTTACCGGCCCTGAAATTAAATTAACCTGCGCACCTAGCTCTAGAGCCGCTTGTGCTAGAGCGTAACCCATTTTTCCTGAACTATGGTTTGATATAAAACGCACTGGATCAAGAGGCTCTCGAGTTGGGCCTGCAGTAATTGTTATTGTTTTACCTGCGAGTATTTGTGGCTGTTCTTTAGCAGTACAAAGTGCAACTAACTCGTGGGGCTCTAGCATGCGTCCTGCGCCTACATCCCCACACGCTTGTTCACCTTTACCTGGCCCCCAAATAAGCACGTTACGGGCTTTTAAGGTGGCTAAATTTGCTTGTGTAGCTGGGTGTGCGTACATTTGTTGGTTCATTGCAGGTGCTACGGCTACTTTTGCAGGGGTGGCAAGTAGTAGTGTGGTCAGTAAGTCATCTGCAATACCTGCCGCCATTTTAGCAATAATATTGCTTGTCGCAGGTGCCACCAAAATAAGGTCTGCCCACTTTGCAAATTCAATATGCCCCATTGCAGCCTCTGCTGATGGGTCAAGTAATGAATCAGACACTATTTCTCCACTTACTGCTTGCATGGTCAGTGGCGTTATAAAATGTTTAGCTGATTCGCTCATGACTACTTTTACTTCACAACCTGCGTCTTTTAAGCGCCTAACTAGCTCTGCACATTTGTAAGCTGCAATACCGCCGCTAATGCCAAGTACAATTTTTTTGTTTGTTAAGTTAATCATGGTTGTTCATCAGTCTTATTTAATATTGTGGCTAAAATAACAAATCTTGACCCGTACAGCTAAGTTTTTAATTTGAAATAATCAGGCTAATTTTAAAATTTGCATTACAGTTATAAGACACTTTGGCTCCTCAAGGATGAATAATGCAATTAACATCGCTACCAAATTCACTGCGCCCACGCGAAAAACTCATTGCAAAAGGCCCTAAAGCGCTAAGTGATGCCGAGTTACTTGCTATATTTTTACGCACAGGTCTGCCAGGAATGAACGTGATAGAACTTGCTCAGCATCTGCTTAACGAAAATCAAACGTTACATAATTTATTTAATGCCAGCCAAGAAGAGTTTTGCGCTCAAAAAGGTCTTGGTACTGCCAAATATGTACAATTACAAGCGGTGCTTGAGCTAAGTCAGCGTTATATGCAAGAGCGCTGTCAGCGTGGGGCTGTATTTAACTCACCAGATTCAGTATACGATTACCTAACAATTCAAATGCGTGGTTTGCAGCAGGAAGTTTTTATGGTGCTATACCTCGATAGTCAAAATAGGCTACTCAAAGACGAGGTGCTTTTTTATGGAACAATTAATTCGGCCAGTGTTTACCCAAGAGAAGTCGTTAAAGCAGCACTTAAAAATAATGCAGCCGCAGTTATTTTTGCACATAATCACCCAAGTGGAATTGCAGAACCAAGCCAAGCTGACAAACTTATTACTAATAAATTGCAACAAGCACTGCAATTAGTTGACATAAGTGTGCTTGATCACATCATTGTTGGCGGCGAAACCTGTGTTTCGTTCGCGCAAAGAGGCCTTATTTAATGTTGCTTGGTGAAGAAGTGTGTTAAAAATGAGCGGTTTGGGACGTTTTAGCAAATTAGTTTAATTTAAATGCAGTTTTTACTTTCCCTAAGGGCATTCGATCTTTATAATTAGCCGCTATCAAATTTACATATGAGCTGGTTGGATAGATCAGTATTTGATCTTTGCCTGTAAAAGCTGTATAAAGAGCGCCCTTCGATTTATCTAGGGCACAAATACATGGCCTTAGGTTAAATTAAGCTCGAGCGAAGTTATTGGAGATATATAGACATGTCTAAAGTATGTCAAGTTACAGGTAAGCGTCCAGCGGTTGGTAATCACCGTTCACACGCGAGAAACGCGACTAGACGTCGTTTCCTACCTAACCTACAAACACACCGTTTTTGGGTTGAAAGTGAAAAACGTTTTGTAACATTACGCACTACTACTAAAGGTATGCGTATTATCGATAAAAAAGGCATCGACGCGGTTCTTACAGAAATCCGTGCTCGCGGCGAAAAAGTTTAAGGTATTGAATTATGCGCGATAAAATCCGTTTAGTTTCAACTGCTGGTACTGGTTTCTTCTACACTACCGACAAAAACAAGCGTAACATGCCTGAAAAAATGGAAATCAAAAAGTTCGATCCTAAGGCTCGTAAACATGTGATTTTCAAAGAAGCTAAAATCAAGTAATTTTAGTTTTCTTTCAGAATATAAAAACCCAGCTTATGCTGGGTTTTTTGTTTTTGTAATTTAAGTACAAATAAAAAGGCCGAGCTAACTAGCTCGGCCTTTTCTCCCAGGGAAGGGAATATTATGGTTGGTATTGTCCGCTAAGCGTCAAACCAGAAAAGGTACTGTAAGCATTTACGCTTAAGTGCCAAGTTCCCGCTTGTGGATTGCTAAACGTACATGTTTCGGCGTTACCATTTTTATACGGACGACAATCGTAGCTAGAAGTTGTAGGTTGGCTGCCGTATTTAACAAATAGATCGGCATCACCACTACCACCAGAGGTTGTTACAGTAAATGTACTCATACCTGCTGGCACATCTAATGTGTAATGTTTCCAGTTACCTGTGGTTGCACTAACATCACTTATAGTACCGCCACCGGCTTCAGGCGTGCTTGAACCGCCACCTGTAGAACCACCCGCAATATTACCCACTAAGCTTACGCCTGAGTATGCCGAGTAGCCACGAAGCATTACATGGTATGTACCTGCTGCAGGGCTATCAATAGAACACTCTTCACTATTACCACCTTTGTATGGGCGACAATCATAGCTTGATGTTGTTGGTTGGCTACCTGCACGTACGTATAAGTCAGCATCACCTGTACCGCCGCTCATAGTAAATGTTACGTTAGTAGCACCACTTGGTACGGTCATTGTGTAGTATGCTTGTGCATTTGCTGCGCCGCTTAACCCTGTTTTAGCTTCGCCATCAACAAGTTCATTATCTCCGCCAGTTGGTGGAGTAGTGGTGCCACTGGCAGCTGCAACTGCTGCCGCTGCATCAACAATACCTGTACCACAACTAGTACATGTTGCTGAAAATGAACGAGTAGTTGATTTTAAAATACTTTCAATTTCATCAGGTGTAGCATTAGGCTTAGCTTGTTTTATAAGAGCTGCTACACCGGCCACATGAGGAGCTGCCATTGATGTACCTTGAGAGAAGGCATAGCTATCGCTTGACGGTGTAGAAGAACCTGAATTATAAGTAGAAAGAACACCTTCAGAGTCATTCGCAAAGCTTTGCGCGCCACCCGGTGCTGCAACATCAATATTGCTACCGTAGTTTGAGTAATATGCACGTCCGCCGTTACGGCCTACCGATGCCACGTTTACTACACCGCTACAGTTACCTGGGTTGTAGTTTGCTGAATTATCGTTATCGTTACCTGCAGCAATAACAACCACAGTACCATTACTACGTGCTGTGTTAATCGCATTTTGAGTAGTAGAGCTACACGAGCCGCTGCCACCTAAACTCATGTTAATTACATCGGCAGGGTTTGAGTTTGCCGGAATGCCAGACACGCTTCCACCAGAAGCCCAAATAATGCCATCAGCAATATCTGATGTTAAACCACCACATTTACCCAGTACTCGTACCGGAACAACCTTTGCGTCGTAAGCAACACCTGCTACACCTTCGCCATTATTAGTTACTGCAGCAACCGTACCTGCAACGTGAGTCCCATGCCAGCTAGAGCCTTGGGCTGCATTACTACCACATTCGTTTGCCGCAACGGCATCGCCTGGATCGCGTGCATCACTATCGCGACCGCCGCCATCATTTGCGACCGACAGGTTAGAGATCATATCGTAACCAGGTAAAATGTTAGCGTTTAAGTCTGCATGCGGACGGTAACCTGTATCAAGTACCGCAACCACTACGCCGCTACCTGTTGCTGTATCCCAAGCGGTCGGTAAATTTAAACCACCTGCTTGTTCGTAGTAGTGCCATTGATCGCCATAGCGAGGATCGTTAGGCGTTGCGAACGGCTTTAACATTTGATCCACTTCAATGTATTCAACATTGCCAGAAGCCACCATTTCTTGCATAAATTCTTGTGCTTCTTCAGCGCTTAGTTTTTTGTCTGCACGCATAACGTGATGGTTATTAAGTGCCATAGCACGAATATACTTCGCTTTTACTTTTCCTTTTTTAGATGCGAAGTTTTTTACAAAGCTCTGTGCACGCTTCTTCATATTTGAAGGGCTCGCGTCTGTACTAGAAATACTCGCCATTTCATTATTATTGTTTTTGTATTTAATAATAAACTGAGTCTCAAAACCGGTTTGGGTTTGTAGTTTTGCAGATGTTTCTGCCATTGATGTTGAGACAGATTGAGCCATGCTTGAGCTAGCAGCAAAAAGTGTACTTACCGTTAGTGCAATAGCACATTTTTTGAAGTTATTACTTGTTGTCATAATTATCCCTAGTTGTTATTAGTAAATTCGTAATCAGCGATTACGAAACAGAAACAAAGGTAAATGATCTGTTAATAAGTTTAAAATACCAATTACTTATGTACCTATTTCATTTGGTTATAACTTAGTGTACCCGTGCTTTTAACGCCTTTTAGTATTTGTGATTAAATAACAAAATAAGTTTTTAGTATTAGTTAATTTGTCCTTTTATCGAAAAGGCATAACTAACCACGATTACATTTGTTGCTATATTTCTAACAATAAATTCTATTCAAGGTGTTTAGTTAATATTTGCTATAATCTGAAAAATTTTTTAGTAGGGTAAAGTAATGAATCAAGTAGATGTAATTGTTATTGGCGCAGGTGCAGCCGGGTTAATGAGCGCTGCACAAGCAGGCTACCGAGGCCGAAGCGTTACAGTGCTTGATATGGGTAAAAAAACAGGCCGAAAAATTTTAATAAGTGGTGGAGGGCGTTGTAATTTTACAAACGAAAATGCTAGCCCCGAAAACTACCTATGCGGCAACCCTCATTTTGTTAAATCGTGCCTAAGCCGTTACACGCAACACGACTTTGTTGAGCTAGTGGATCGCCATGGTTTGGCTTATCACCACAAAACCCTAGGCCAACTTTTTTGCGATAACAGCGCGCAAGATATTGTAGATATACTACTAACTGAGTGCGAGTGGGCGGGTGTTAATATTAAATTACGTAGCGAAGTGTTAAGCGTTTCTAAAACGGAATCTGGCTATAGCGTTACTACAGAGCAAGAAACCTTGACATGCGAGTCGTTAGTTATTGCATCGGGCGGTTTAACAATGCCTAAGCTTGGCGCTTCACCCATAGGCTATAAAATTGCAGAGCAGTTTGGCTTAAAAGTATTACCTACCATGGCGGCGCTTGTGCCATTTACTTTGCACCAACATGATAAAGAACGCTTTGAAGGACTGTCAGGCATTAGTGTGCCGTGCGAAGTTTCAAGCGAAGACGGCACAGTATTTAAAGAGAATATTTTGTTTACTCACCGTGGTTTGTCGGGGCCCGCCATATTGCAAATAAGCTCGTTTTGGCGAGCAGGGCAGGCCGTAACCATAAACTTGCTCCCTGAACTTGATTTAAAACAGCAACTGACTGATTGGCGAGAAACACAACCTCAAAAGTCATTAAAAAATAGCTTGGCGACTATTTTACCTAAACGCTTTATAGAAATACTACACGACAGCAAAGCTATTCCTGATTGTAATATTAATCAGCTTACCCATACTCAAATTGATGAGCTGGTCAATTATATTCACGCGTGGCAAATAAAACCTAATGGCACAGAGGGTTATCGTACGGCTGAGGTAACTTTGGGTGGTGTTGATACCGACGAGCTCAGTTCTAAAACGTTTGAAGCTAAAAAAGCCAAAGGCCTATATTTTATAGGCGAAGTAACCGATGTAACGGGTTGGCTTGGGGGGTACAACTTCCAATATGCATGGAGCTGTGGATTTGCTGCAGGGCAATATGCTTAAATATTAACACTACTTATATTTGGTTGTTTTATAGAGTCTTGGTAAGCGCTAATTGTATTATTATCGCTTACATACACTAAGTTTCGGCCATTCTTTTTAGCTGTGTAAAGTGCTTTATCGGCTTGATCTAAAGTATTAAGTACGGTGCTGTCAAACTTAATGTGGGTTACGCCAATACTAATTGTTATTGGAATGTTTGCTACAGGGTTTTCTTTAATATACTTTTTTAATTGATTGGCTTGTGTTGTTGCATCAGTAAGTGATTTTTCAGCTAAGATAATAGTAAACTCTTCACCACCCCAGCGAGCAATTAATGTGTTAGGTGGTAGCTTATCTTTTAGTATATTAGCAAACTCGCTAAGTACACGATCACCTACAAGATGTCCGTATGTATCATTTACATTTTTAAAGTGATCTATATCGCATACAAGTAAGAAATAAGATGTTTCTGATTTCTCATTTTCAGCAATTAATTGCGATAATTCAGAATCAAATTTTTGTCTATTATACAGGCCAGTCAATTTGTCTGTCTCAGCTAAGTGTTGTATCTCTATATTACGCGTTGCTAAATGTTGGTAGGCTGAAAAACGGGTTTTTTCATAAAACCTAAAAATTAAAATATGCGCAAGGCTTACTTCAATAAGGTTAAATAAAGAACCTAAGCCAATTGTTATGGTTTGCTGTTGTTGTAAGTAAACTAGATACACACAAACACTAAAAGCGACTGCACTAAATATACTCCCCCAATTTCTGCCTACTAAAAAAAATGTGAATGGCGGAATAAGCGTGGCCCAAAATAAAGAGTGGGCATGGCCTCCAACAGAAATCACAAACATTAAAATTAAGCTTACAATCATTAATGTCACGGCCCAAGCCGCTATATTTACATTGGCAGTTTTATTAAACCAAGTATAAATTCCGAGCGATATAAACAGGCCAAAAGCATCAATAAGCGCAATTTTGTAACTTGCAAAGTAAAAGAGATTAAGCAGGGTTAATACTAAAAAGTAGCTGGTTGTAATGAGTAAGAAATGAGCAATTAAGCGAGTGCGCCAAAAGTCTTTATGATCTTTAGGATATTGCGGAAATTCCTTATACCAAAAACCTAACATATTAAATGCTCCATTAGCGCACACTTTTAATATAGAGATTATTACTTAGAAAGGGTTTTTATTATAGTTTTTTAGCTTTATTAAGAAGCCAATATATAAATTTTCGGTTATGGCAGCGCTGCAGACTTACATCTTTATAACAGTAAAGCCTAAAGAGTCTAACCCCATTAGGCCTTAAAAATTATGACTAAAAATAAACTGGCTTATAAACTAGCTTTCACTGCTGGAATATAATCGCTATTAACGCCAGCGTATTGTGGACCAAATATTTCTAAACCTTTAGGGCCTGTAAACTCCTTTGGTGCTGGTAAAATTACAACCGCTACTTGCATGCCAAACTCGTAATTTGGATTGGTAATGGGAGTCCCTGTTTGGGTATTAATACAGCATATTAAATCGGGTATGGTTACGTGAACTTCCTCATTTAAAAACCCGGCCATGTTCTCGTTTTTAACTGTTATTTTGTAGCTGTTATTTACAAATTCGCCAGCTCCTATAAGGGTCACTTCTCCGAGCGTAAAACCTTCTACGGTATTAAATTTATATGCACTTACTTGGCCTTCAAAGGCAACAAAACCACCACCATGCTGTGCGATTACTTGCGCGGTATTAGCGTGCTGCTCGTTGGCTTTACGCATTGCTTTACCTAGTTTGAGCGCTTTACTAATTGTGCCGTGAATAATCGCGTCCTTCATTTGCTCAATTGGTAAAATATGGTCAATAGCTGCTATGTCGTTACGGCTAATTTTAGCCAGCGCTCGCACGACTGTTTCGGCGCGTAAGTCATCCATTACATTTTCACAAATAAAGCACTCACCAAATTCATTAGCGGTAATAATGGGCGCTGCGGGTAAGTTATTTAAGTAATAGGTTGAGTGGGTGATCTCTGGTACTGCGCGCCCAGCGGGGTCGGCATCAATAATGTAGCCGTCAAACATTGCAGCTAAGTAAAACGATACTGCGGTATTGGAGCCGCCAAGCTCACAACAAATAGTGCCATAAATAGCATCATTACTTGTGTATTGTAGAGCTCGCTGGTAAGCGGCCAAAATAGCATGTTTGTTTGTACGTGGCAGGTTTGCATAAGCGCGCTCTTCTTGCTCACTTAAAGGTGATATTGCCCCTAAAATATAAGGTGTACATACCAGCTCCCCTGGCGGTACTTCATCAGCACTAATGAGCTTAAAGGTTTTACCTTGTGCTAGTGCTTCGTCAATGTATGCAATGCCTTCACTTAGCTCACCGCCGCCGCCAGTACCTAAAATAGCGCAGCCGTATAAAATATCAATAAGTTGTTCACGATTAAGAATTTGCATGTGTGTATCGCTATTAGTTAACTAAAAAACAGCAGGCACCCAAAGGCATACCTGCTGTATAAGATGAAATACATTAAAAGTCGTAGCTTAGCTCTATGCCGTAACTGTGTGGCTTATTAGGTTGGCGGGCAAGCTCTGTTACGCCATCGCCAAATAAGAAAATATCTTCAATGGCGCGCTCATCTGTTAAGTTGTCTACGTAAACTTGAACAGTCCATTGATCTGACTTAAGTCCTACACCTGCATTTAAGTAGGTATAACGCGACGACTCAACATCAGGAATATCAATGCTGAATGTTTTAGGGCCTTCAATTAACAGCTCGGCGCGCGAGAACAATGACCATTCTTGGTTTAGTGCTAAGTTATGATTTGCCGAAAGCCCGTAGTTGTATTCAGGCACCCAAAACTGTGGCCTGCCAGCAAGCTCAGGGCGCAGTGCAAAGCGTTTAATTTCTGAATCGATAATGCCGGCGCTAAAATTAATACTTAGATTGTTGGTGGCAGCGTATGCAGCTTCAAGCTCTAAGCCTTTGGTTTGCACTTCATCAATAGAAAGGTTTTCTAGGGTGTAGGTATCTACATTAAATTGGGTAAATTGCGCATCATCTTGTTCAATAATAAATGCGGCGCCATTTAAGGTGATTTTGTTATCAAAAAGTGATGTTTTAAACCCCATTTCGTAGCTGTCAGAAACTTCTTTATCAAAGGTGCGGCTAATACCGTCAGCGGGCTCGTTAAAACCACCACTTCTAAAACCTCGCGAATAGCCTGTGTAAAGTAGCAGGTCGTCATTCATTTGATACGCTAAGGTCACCTTTGGTTGTAACTGACTAAATGACTTTTTAGCGTATGTGGCGTCTTTGTTGGTAGGGTCGAACGACTCGCGGGTGTCGTGATCGTAGCGCATAGCGCCAGTAAGCTCTAATTGCTCGTTTATATCGTAATTAAATTGCCCGGCAAGTGCCCATGCATCACTGCTGTTGTTATCGATAATTGAAAGGTAGGGCTCGTCGTTGGCAAAATCTGCACGCGTTAAAACTTCGGCATCGGTAAAATCATCGTAAAATAATACGGCAGTATCGCGGTCGCGCTGTTGATAAAACGCCGACACTGACCACCTAAATGCCTGATCAGACTCTGATATAAATCGTGATTCTACCGTTAACGATTCAATATCGTATAGCCCTTCGGTGCCAAACGGGGCTCTAAAAAAGCCATCTTCGTCAATAAAGGTGGCATCAGCTGAGTAGTCGCCATCGTAAAAGTGCTCGTTTTCTGAATTGCTATACGCGGTTACAAACTCAAGCTTACCTAAATCATAATGTTGGGTAAGCTTAGCGCTTAGCTCATACACATCACGCTCATCTTGGTTAATGATATTTTGTGAGGTGTTAATTGAAAAGTCTTCAATGGTGTCATCGTTCACCCCTTGGTAGTAAGCAAACCCAGCTTCGCTTGAGGTGTATTTACCTTTTAGGTTTATTGATGTGTCTTCGCTTAGCTCAAACTCTAACTGAGAAAAAACCGATTGCTCTTTTAACGGGTCGGCGTAATCGCCTGTATAGGTATTTTTAATTAGCCCGTCGGCATCTTTAATGTAACCACCGGCTCTAAAATAAGCGGTGTTTTCATCGTTTAGAGAGCCAGACACAACCGCATTCAAATTATACGTGTTGCCATTACCTATTGAGCCTTTAATTTTGCCTTCAAAGTCTTCAATTGGTTTTTTGGTCGTCACAATCACTGCACCGCCAATGGCGCCTCGGCCATAAAGTGCGCCTTGTGCACCACGCATAACTTCAATACGTTCAATATCTACTAGATCTTGGTTTATAAACTCTAAATCGGGGGCGGTAACACCATCAACTACAAACGCTAATGGTGGATCGCCTACCTGCGGTGTAATTAAACCACGAATAGTAATACGGGCAAGGCCGGGTCTAAAGTTATCGAGCTGCGATAAATTAGGAGTCATGTTGGCAACATCACGAAAATTAGTAATACGTGATTTCTCTATTGTTTCGGCGCTAAATGCAGTAACAGAGTCGGGTACATTTTGAATTGACTCAACACGCCCGCGCGAAATCACAGAAATTTTCTCTATGGTGTCAGTTACTGTTTGTTGTTGTTCTTGCGCATGCACATAATTTATGCACGACAAACTTACTGCCGATGCTAATAGTGTTTTACGAAAGCTTATTCTGTTGTATCTGCTCATGTTCTATGTCCTAATGTCACTATCAAGGTGATGTTACTTAGTTACAAATATTGTCGCTTTTTCAGACAAAATAATATTTTGTAAAGCTTCAATACAGCACACACAAATTGTTGAAAATGCCACTTAAGCGCGTAAATTTATGTATCTATTGACCTGTAATTTACAAAATTAAATATTATTCAATGTGAAATTGGTTATGAAAAAAACGATAAAAATAGACAGGTACAATCAAAAAATATTAGCAATTTTGCACCTTACTGCTGATCTAACAAACGTTGAATTAGCCGAGCAGGTTAACCTATCGCCCAGTGCGTGCTTTCAGCGAGTAAAAGCGCTAAAAGAGGCAGGGTACTTTAGAACCTTTCATGCGGATATTAATTTAGAGCAAATATGTGAACACGTATTTTCCTACATGGAATTTACGCTAGAGGACAACAACCTAGCAGCGCGGCGTAAGTTTTTAGCCGATATACGAAATATTCCCGAAATAATGGATTGTATGCAATTGAGTGGCGATATTGATTATATTTCTTTTTGTTGTTTTGCCGATATTGCAGCACTTAATGCAATGTGCGATAGGCTGACCGGCAGTAAAGATTACACGATTAAAAAGCTCACTACACGTATTGTGCTTGAGCGCGCTAAGTTCTTTTTAGGCTACCCGCTTGAAAAGCTAAAGTGGCGAGATGAAATGAAAATAAATACCGAAGGGTAATGTATACAGGCGCTAAAAAGCGCCTGTATACATTTTGCAGTTATTGTTGAATAACCGGTTTTGCCGAAGCGGCTTTTACAAATAAGCTATAAATAATTGCTGTTAAAATAATGGCATCAATCACTGTAATACCACTGATTGATACATTAAATACAGGCCCATTACCTACCGCATACGCTGCACCTACAAACCAAGCTGTGAACGCGGGCATAGAAAAGTTACTATTATTTATAAGCGTTTTTGCATTATAAGCGTGGGGTTTTATGAAAATTGCATCAACAATAATAACGCCCGCTACCGGTACAAAAATGTCAGATAAAAACGCTAAAAAGCTTATAAACATATCTAAAATATTAATAAATGCAGCACCAATTCCCACTACACCTAATAACACAATACCCCATTTTTTATGCCAATGCGGGAAGGTAGCCTCTACACTCAGTGCGGTACTGTATAGATTTAACGAGTTCAAAATCCAGCTGCCTGCAATCACAATAAAAAACGCCGAAAACCCCAAGTTGAGTGCAAGCATTAAACTTAATATTTCAGTTTCTTGCATGGCGGCTGCGGCAAACACCGCTACAAAAATAACCAACAGCTCAATAACCATATAAGCAATAAATGAGGTATACACACCGCCACTTTTTTGTTTAGAAAAGCGGGTTATATCGGGTAATATTATTGCGCCAATAATAACACTGCCAACAATTGCAGCTACACCATCTTCAAGCGAAAGCTGCGCTGATTTTTCTAAATTAATAAAATCAACCAGCGGCATAGTATCGAGGGCGCCAAATAGCATCATGCCTGTTACTGCGGCTAAAATGGGGATCATTATTGAGGCTAGCACGTTAATCGCTTTAAACCCGTACAATGTGGTTATAAGCATTGCGCAGCCTGCGGCTATATCGATGGGCCATTCAGGCACAATAATATTAAACTCAGCGCTAAGTAAGCGCACTACCGCATTAGAAAACAAATCAATATTTACGCCAAACCAGCCAATTAAAGATAGGGCAAAAGCTATATTAACTATGCCTGCGCCGGCATTACCAAACGCTATTTTTACTAATAAATAAGAGCTTAAGCGGCTTTTTACACCTATGGTGCCCATGGCGCCACCAATAATTGTTAAAATAACTGAGCCAATAACTAATGCCCAAAGCGTATTGCTCACACTCGAACTTTGATGTATTTCTAGGCCGGTGATAAAAGTGGGCAGCGAAAAACTGAGCATTGCGGCTATGGCTGCAATACGCGGCCAAGCAACTAATTCTTTGGGGTTAATTGTGTGGGGGTCGTTCCCGTTAGGCATTACCTGTTCTCTTTTTTATCATCTTTTATATAACTATACGCCGCTGGCGTGCAAAATTTTTTACTATTGGCGCATTATTCAAAATATTAGGTTTTAAAAGCAGGGCGTGCACAAAATTATATTTTGCAGTGATTGTTATTATGTACTTTAAAAGCGCTAGGGCGTGTTGATCTTTG
>NZ_PNCW01000520.1:0-283 GCF_005886985.1 Pseudoalteromonas sp. S3178
ATGCAATTGGTGGTTAGCATACTGCAATAAGATTTTTAACGTTTGCGTTTGCGCCCAATTACGCAACTTTTTGCCTGTTGCGTCGCCTAATAGCTTATCTAGCAAATGCCATTGCTCGTAGTCTTGTTGCAACTGAGCGAGATTTGCCGCTTGCAAAGAGAACTGTTGTTTATTCTGAGCATCGACCTCTAATGCACTTTGCACTTGTAGTAACTGATTTTGAGTTTGTTCAAGTGCTTGCGTCGTCTCGGCATGACTTAGTTTAACGTGTTCACTATCAACT
>NZ_PNCW01000521.1:0-375 GCF_005886985.1 Pseudoalteromonas sp. S3178
ACAGTTTAGGTAGCCGCATTTCATATGAGCTTGCTTTTCAATTACTGGACGCAGGCTTACCAACACCGCAAAAAATATTTGCTTCAGCAAGTCGAGCGCCACACTGCATATCAACTAAGTCTCATTTACATGGCTTACCGCACGATGAATTTATTGCTGAGCTTCGTGACTTAAATGGTACGCCAAAAGAAATCCTCGAAAATAAAGAGCTTATGGAGCTATTACTCCCGTTGCTCCGAGCTGATTTTAAAATAGCTGATACCTATGTAGCAGAACAGTGTGCATTACCCATCACAATCCATGTTTTCCATGGCGTTGATGATGAGATCTTGAATGAACATGTTATTGCGTGGCAAGAGCTAACGGCACAGCCAT
>NZ_PNCW01000522.1:0-289 GCF_005886985.1 Pseudoalteromonas sp. S3178
CACAATATACTGATCATCGATTGCTTTGTTTGACTCTACGCTAAGTATTTTAGCGGCTTGCGCGTTGACTGAAGTCAAACCCGCTAATACTGCAAAACTAATAGCACTTAATTTACGCATTTTGTTGTTCCTTGCATGTTGTTTTGTTTAATTGTGTTTACCAATCTCAAGGTTATGAACTTATCTAGCTGCTGTAGACGCGTTATTCACCAAAGTTCAACGCTTGATTGCGTTTGTTTTGAGATAATGAACAACGCCAGCTAAATAAAAATTGCATATAATTTCGACT
>NZ_PNCW01000523.1:0-364 GCF_005886985.1 Pseudoalteromonas sp. S3178
TTTTATCGATACCAAGAGCTCGTCGAGGACGGTGGACTTGATGCGTTAATTGATAAAAGTCGTAGAGCGCCAAACTTAAAAAATAGAGTTGATGAAGCAACTGAACAAGCGGTCATTAAATACGCTGTCGATTACCCAGCTCACGACCAACACAGAACGAGTAATGAACTCAGAAAACAAGGCGTATTCGTTTCCGGCAGCGGTGTTCGTTCAATATGGCTACGTCATGGCCTAGAGAACTTTAAAAAGCGTCTCAAGGCGCTAGAAGATAAAGTGGCTAACGAAGGTATTATACTCACCGACGCCCAAGTGACTGCGCTTGAAAAGAAAAAGCATGATGACGAAGCGTGTGGTGAAATTGAAA
>NZ_PNCW01000524.1:0-334 GCF_005886985.1 Pseudoalteromonas sp. S3178
CATAGGCTCTCCTGTTGCAAATCGACGAGATCAAGCTTTAGAAGGGTTGATAGGACTATTTGTAAATACATTGGTATTACGGTTAAAGTGTGAGCCTGAGGTAACTTTTGATGAATTTCTGAAGCAAGTTAAAGCTGTTAACTTAGCTGCACTGGATAATCAAGATGTTCCATTTGAGCACTTAGTCGAAATTATTAATCCACCAAGAACTTTAAGTTATAGTCCGTTAATTCAAATTGTATTTACGCTCAGTCAAGCTGGAACTACACAACCACAAACAACTAATATCTCTGTTGAGCCGATTAAACCAGAGTGCCTCAAAGCTAAGTTTGAC
>NZ_PNCW01000525.1:0-261 GCF_005886985.1 Pseudoalteromonas sp. S3178
TTACTTGTTCGCTCAACAAAGAACTATCTGGTGACTATAGCTGTAGTCCAATCGATAAGATAGAAAAACTTAACCAGAAACTTAAAGGCTGGTCACAGTTTTATCGTCATACCGATTTCACGGCTAAGGTTTATAGTAAGATAGACAGAGAGGTATTCTGGAAACTGGCTTACTGGTTCGCAGCTAAGTTTAAAACCAGCATCAAGAAGCTAATGATGAAGTTGATCAGACGACCAGAACCCGGCAAAGCGAAAACATGGG
>NZ_PNCW01000526.1:0-247 GCF_005886985.1 Pseudoalteromonas sp. S3178
CTCTAAAACTTCTTGCTTGTTGTTGCCGATGCTCGAAACAACACCGATCCCCGTAATAACGGCTCTTCTCATGGGTTTATTCCCTTCGATATTACAAATTATGCATAGTATACGCTGAATTTTAGCGCCAAGTGGTCAGCTTTCCAGCGTACACATGTACTCTGAACCTAAATAACTAAAAATGCAACCAGACTATTGAGTCGAAAGACAGTAAAATAGTTCCCAAATAGTCGAACATAGAGTCTTT
>NZ_PNCW01000527.1:0-320 GCF_005886985.1 Pseudoalteromonas sp. S3178
GCTTTCTTGCGGCTTTACTGACTACGCCATCAGCGCTGTCTAATGCCGCTTCGATATCTGCTTGTGTATATTCAAGTGGCTCTTCATGTTGTGGTATTTGAATAGCTAAATGCTCACATTCAATTTCTTGCCCGGGACTCAATAGCACAGCACGACCTATGGTGTTTTCAAGCTCCCTGACGTTTCCAGGCCAAGTATGATGCTTTAACTGCTTCATTGCTGCGTTACTCAAACTCTTATTGCTAGGTAAAAAGTGATCCACTAACACCGTAATATCTTCTTTTCGTTCAGACAATGGCGGCAGTTTAAGCTCAATCATA
>NZ_PNCW01000528.1:0-289 GCF_005886985.1 Pseudoalteromonas sp. S3178
CACAAGTACTGACGCTTGCTCATTAATTAGACTAGTTTCAATTTGTGCTTTTACATCGTCAAATGGTTTAGTCGCTGCTGGCGTATAATCTAATACTCGTACAACAATAATATGCTCGCTTCCTACCTCTAAGACTTCAGAGTTGACACGATCTTCAAGTAACTCTGGCGTAAATACCACATTGCTAACAGCAGGAGTATTTAATGGAGCTGGTAAAGCCAAACGGCTGATAAGACCCGTTGATTTAAGCTCTACACCCGCCGCTAAAGCAGCATCTTCTAAAGAGTCT
>NZ_PNCW01000529.1:0-222 GCF_005886985.1 Pseudoalteromonas sp. S3178
TATTTATTTGTTCAATGTGGTTTTGTGCAAGAAGAAGCGCTTTTATTTGCTCTAAAGAGTGCAGTGTTAACAGGCTTTGAGCAAAGTTAGCTTGGTTTATTGCTACTAATGTTTTAATGGTACCTGATGTACCTAAGCATGTTTTCCAGCCGGTATTTAGGTAAGTCGCCGTGATGGATTCTACATCTTGTTCAGCCTTTATTTGTGCGTGATTAAAACGTT
>NZ_PNCW01000053.1:0-86722 GCF_005886985.1 Pseudoalteromonas sp. S3178
GGTACTCCCCATAAATAGGCGATAACGCAGCATAAATGCCAAACATGCGCTGCCCTTCGGGTTCTGCCTAGGGGCGATAAACTCTTTGTTACTCGGTTTTTACTTAGCCCACTAGGTTACAAAGCTCGCGCCGCGATTTAATCGCCCCTAGATTGAACAAATTTCAATCCGCAAAGATCAACACGCCCTAATATAAAAATAAAAACAGAACATAAAACAACCACATTTTTATTTTTGCAAGTCATAGAATGCGCCAGAGCTAAACATATAAACAAATCAATAACATTGGCATCAATTATGATACACTTTTTGTCCTAGAGGATCCGCGCCTTATCACCTAATTACATATTTCATCATGTATCTTATTTACGTGGATCATACACAATGCAAATATGGAGGAGCTTTACTATTGGCTTTTGCCTGTAGTCACGCCATCTTATATGAAGTTTAAATCAAAAAAATACAGTATCGACTCAACCGATTACCAAGTAGGCCAAGATAACGTTAGTAAATGGGGCATGGATATACATAGTAATGTGTTTTCCGTTTCTGTTGGATTATCTTTACTATTTATTATTACTCTACTTGCCCTCTCACCTAGCGAAGCTAAAGACGCTATTAACACCATAAAAAATGCAGCTCTAACAAACTTTGACTACGTATTTATGTGGGGCGCAAACATACTTTTACTATTTGCAATAGGTATAGCAGCTTCACCGCTTGGTAAAATTAGATTAGGTGGCGATAAAGCAACAACGGATTACTCTACCCTTTCTTGGATATCGATGTTGTTTGCGGCAGGTATGGGTATTGGGCTTATTTTTTGGGGCGTGGCCGAACCTACCGCATTTTATACTAACTGGTTTGGTACACCGCTTAACGCAGAGCCTTTTACTGAACAAGGGCGAGAAATGGCCTTAGGAGCAACGGTATTTCACTGGGGTCTGCATGCATGGGCTATTTATGGCATGACCGCATTATGCCTAGCGTACTTTGTTTATAACAAAGGTTTACCGCTTTCTATGCGCTCAGTGTTTTACCCTCTTTTTGGCGATAGAGTATGGGGCAAGCTCGGTGATGTTATAGATGTAATGGCCGTATTGGTAACTCTTTTTGGTCTTGCTACATCGCTAGGCCTAGGAGGCTCGCAAGCTGCTAGTGGCATAAGCCATGTGTTAGGGTTCGAAAATTCATTGCTATTACAACAAGGTATTATTTTACTAATAATGGGCCTAGCTATTTTATCTATTGTGCGTGGCATGGATGGCGGCGTTAAATTGCTCAGTAATATAAATATGGGCATTGCTATTGTGTTTTTGGCGCTTGTATTTATTTTAAACTTTACCACTGTACTTGATTCAGCCTACACAGCAGTAATAGGTTATGTGAAAAATATTATTCCGCTGAGTTCTAGCACCGGTCGAGAAGATACGCAGTGGCTTCACGGTTGGACTGTGTTCTATTGGGCTTGGTGGGTGGCTTATGCACCATGTTTTGGTATGTTTGTAGCGCGCATTTCTAAAGGGCGCACCATACGCGAATTTTTAGTATATGTACTTCTTATTCCCACTTTAGTTACCACTGCGTGGATGTCGGTGTTTGGTGGTGTAGCTATAGATCAGGTTATAAATGAAATTGGCGTACTGGGCGCCGATAAAGGGATTACCGATGTGTCACTTAGCTTATTTTATATGCTTGATGCGTACTCTTTTGGTACCGCGCTTTCACTTTTAGCTGTGGCATTAATAATTATATTCTTTGTAACCACACTTGATTCTGGCTCTATAGTAATTGACAGCCTTACATCAGGCGGGAAGCTTGAAGTACCAATAAAGCAAAAGCTAGTATGGGCTAACATTGCCGGTATTATTGCAATGCTAATGCTGTGGATTGGGGGTACTGAGTCTATTCAGGCACTGCAGTATATAACTATTATTGCCGCGCTCCCTTTTACGTTTATTTTACTGCTTGGCAGCGTAAGCCTTGTAAAAGGCCTGCTTACTGAATTAGAGCCAAAAACTAAGCGTTAAAAGTTAAAAGCTAAGAACTAAAATTAGCGCGTAAAAAAGCCCGTTTAATAAACGGGCTTTTTAATGTGCAATTATAAGCTCAGCAAAGTAAACTTACTTATTTGGTATTATTCCCACTCAATAGTTGCAGGTGGCTTACCAGAAATATCGTAAACTACACGTGAAATACCATCAATTTCGTTAATGATACGGTTAGAAACCACACCTAAAAACTCATAAGGTAAATGTGACCAACGCGCAGTCATAAAGTCGATAGTTTCAACACAACGAAGTGAAACAACCCAATCGTATTTACGTGCATCACCCATAACCCCTACCGATTTAACAGGTAAGAACACAGTAAACGCTTGGCTTACTTTATGGTAAAGATCAGCTTTGTGTAGTTCTTCAATGAAAATAGCATCAGCACGGCGAAGTAAATCACAGTACTCTTTTTTAATTTCACCAAGTACACGTACACCTAAACCAGGACCAGGGAATGGGTGGCGGTAAAGCATGTCGTACGGTAAACCTAGCTCTAAACCAATTTTACGTACTTCATCTTTAAATAACTCACGAAGTGGCTCAACTAGACCCATTTTCATGTCATCTGGTAATCCGCCTACATTGTGGTGAGATTTGATAACGTGTGCTTTACCTGTAGCAGATGCTGCTGACTCAATAACGTCTGGGTAAATAGTACCTTGGCCTAACCATTTAGCGTTTTTAAGCTTTTTAGATTGCTCATCAAATACATTAATAAACGTGTGGCCAATAGCTTTACGTTTATCTTCTGGGTCTGATTTTCCTGCTAAGTCATTTAAAAACTGATCCTCAGCATCAACTTTTACAATGTTTAGTCCAAACTTATTACCAAACATGTCCATTACTTGCTGACCTTCGTTTAAACGAAGTAAACCGTTATCAACAAATACACATGTTAATCTATCGCCAATTGCGCGGTGAATAAGCATAGCCACAACCGATGAATCAACACCACCTGATAGGCCTAAAATAACTTCATCATCGCCAACTGTGTCTTTAATACGCTCAATGGCATCATCAATAATTTTTGCAGGAGTCCACAGCTTTTCACAACCACAAATATCAATTGCAAAACGTTCTAATAAACGTTGCCCTTGATGAGTGTGCGTTACTTCTGGGTGAAACTGTACGCCGTAAAAACGTTTTTCTTCGTTAGACATAGCAGCATGCGGACACGTTGGTGTTTTAGCTGTTGTGCTAAAGCTTGCTGGTACTTCCATAACTTTATCGCCGTGGCTCATCCATACGTCTAAAACGCCGTTGCCGCCATCGGTAATATGATCTTCAATTGCATCAAACAATGCACAATTGCCTACCTTTTCAACTTGCGCGTAACCAAACTCTTTTTTATCAGAGCTGTGAACGCTACCGCCAAGTTGAGCGGCCATTGTTTGCATGCCGTAACAAATGCCTAATACAGGAACGCCTGCATTAAACACATACTCAGGAGCGCGCGGGCTGTTTTCAAGTGTTGTTGATTCTGGGCCACCAGAAAGAATGATACCTTGTGGGTTAAACTCGCGGATTTGCTCTTCAGTCACATCCCATGCCCACAGCTCACAATAAACACCAATTTCGCGTATACGACGCGCAATTAGCTGAGTGTATTGTGAACCAAAGTCTAAAATGAGAATTCGTGAATCGTGAATATCTTTGCTCATGGAGTATCTCGTAAAGTAGATGCTAAATGCCGCTTTGAATACCAATTTTATTAAACATTACTAATTCTTGCAGGCTAAATAACTCACTAACCACGTTAAAAATTTCTTATTTAGAAGAACTAAAAATCGAAATTTTTGCCTCGTTATTGAGCCATTTATCTGTCGCAATAATTGACCACTTTATTAATGCAATTGGTATTTATATAAACGACTAAAAGAGGGCTTGCAAAGCAAGCCCAATAAATTATTAATTACGCGCTTAACCTAAGCGGTAATTTGGTGCTTCTTTGGTAATTTGCACATCATGTACGTGCGACTCACCCATACCTGCAGATGTAACACGTACAAACTGAGGTTTTGTATTAAGCTCTTCAATAGTTGCACAACCGGTTAAGCCCATTGCACTACGAAGACCGCCTACTTGCTGATGAATAATCGTTGCAATTGGACCTTTGTAAGCTACGCGACCTTCAATACCTTCTGGTACTAACTTGTCAGCTTGGTTTGATTTTTGGAAGTAACGATCTGATGAACCTTCTTTTTGATCCATCGCACCTAAACTACCCATACCACGGTATGATTTGTAGTAACGGCCTTGATATAACTCAACTTCGCCAGGCGCCTCTTCAGTACCAGCAAGCATTGAGCCCACCATCACACACGATGCACCAGCAACAAGGGCTTTAACTATATCGCCAGAAAAACGAATACCGCCATCAGCAATTACAGGTATGTCACGGCCTTTTAGGCCTTCAACCGCATCAGAAATAGCAGTAATTTGTGGAACGCCACAACCCGTTACAATACGTGTAGTACAAATTGAACCAGGGCCGATACCTACTTTTACTGCATCAACGCCTGCATCTGCAAGGGCAATAGCACCTTCTGCTGTCGCTACGTTACCCGCAATAATTTGTAAATCTGGGTATGCTTGACGAGTTTGCGATACACGGTCAATAACACCTTGAGAGTGGCCATGTGAAGTATCGATAAGTAAAACATCAACACCTGCTTCTACTAATGCAGCAATACGCTCATCAGTGCCAGCGCCAACGCCAACCGCAGCACCTACACGTAAACGACCTTGGTCATCTTTACATGCATCTGGTTTATCTTGTGCTTTTTGGTAATCTTTAACGGTGATCATGCCTTTAAGTTTAAACGCATCGTCTACGACTAAGATTTTTTCAATGCGGTGTTCATGCATTAAACCTAAAATCTCTTCGCGAGAGGCACCCTCTTTAACAGTTACAAGCTTTTCTTTTTTAGTCATAACAGTAGAAACTGGCTGCTCTAGCTTAGTTTCAAAACGCATGTCACGGCTTGTTACAATACCAACAAGTACATTGTTGCTATCGGTAACAGGAAAGCCTGAAAAACCCTTTTCCTGAGAAAGCTCAACAGCGTCTGCAATAGTTAAATCTGCAGTTACTGTTACAGGGTAAGATACAATACCCGCTTCGTAGGTTTTAACTTTACGAACATTTTTCGCTTGTTCTGCGATGGTCATGTTTTTGTGGATAAAACCAAGACCGCCTTCCTGCGCAAGGGCAATAGCTAAACGTGCTTCTGTAACAGTATCCATAGATGCTGAAATAAGCGGCAAGTTAAGTTTGATACCACGCGTTAAGCGAGTTGAAATATTTGCCGTGTGTGGCAAAACAGTAGAATGACCAGGTACTAAAAGTACGTCATCAAAGGTAAGAGCTTCTTTAGCAATTCTAAGCATTTTGGCAACTTCTCACATGTGGATCTAAGATAAGGAATTGCGGCCAAATTTTAACAGCGTTGTTGGCATTCGTAAATAATATTTCGCAAATATTTATGATAAACTTGTCTCATAAATAGTTTTAGGTTGTTTTTTATGTTTTCAAAGCCTTCGCAGACGGTTTACACCGTTTCACGCCTTAACAGAGAAATTCGTACAGTGCTTGAGCAAGGCTTTGCATCTTTAGTGCTCACGGGTGAAATTTCTAACTTTATTACCCCTGCGTCTGGGCATTGGTATTTTTCGTTAAAAGACGATAAAGCGCAAATTAAGGCTGCTATGTGGCGAGGGAATAATCGCAACCAAAGCTACCGCCCAGCCAATGGCGCACAAGTCACCGTAAAAGCACGAGTATCACTTTATGAACCTAGAGGTGATTACCAACTTATTGTTGAACATATGGAGCCTGCTGGAGAAGGTCAGCTTAAGCAAGAGTTTGATGCATTGAAAATGCGTTTAGCCGCCGAGGGGTTATTTAGCTCTGCCTACAAAAAACCTCTGCCACAAAATATAAACCGTATCGGTGTGGTTACCTCTGCTACCGGCGCTGCAATAAAAGATATTTTAACTGTACTTAAACGCCGTGCGCCGCAATTAGAAGTCATAATTTATCCAGCCATGGTGCAAGGTAAAGAAGCCCACATACATTTAATTAATCAAATAGAGCTGGCAAATGCACGTAATGAAGTAGACGTGCTTATTTTAGGGCGCGGCGGCGGTTCACTAGAAGATTTATGGTGTTTTAACCACGAGCAACTTGCGCGTGCTATTTATCAAAGTGAATTACCCATAGTAAGTGCGGTAGGCCACGAGATAGACACAACCATTAGCGATTATGTTGCCGATGTTCGTGCAGCTACTCCATCAGCGGCTGCTGAGCTTGTAAGCCCTAACACGCAAGAGCTACACAACAAAGTAACGCAACTCATTAACCGTTTAAACAATGCATTTAAACACGATATTGCAGATAAGCGCGCGCTTGCTACGCAACTTCAGCACCGTCTTAACTTGTGCCATCCACGCAATCAGCTAAATCAAAAGGCGCAGCGATTAGATGAGCTGAGCATTGCGCTGCACCAAGCTATGCGAAACCGTTTATATCAGCAAGAGCGCACACTTAATAATTTAACGCCGCGTTTAATGCGTCAATCACCCGATAAAAAGCTAGCGCAGGCCTCTCATCAACTGTCGCAGTTACAAGCAAGGTTAAACCAAGCTATACAACAACAATTACAGCAAGCCAATAATAGCCTAGCATTACAAGCAAGTAAGCTGGACTCGGTAAGCCCTCTCAATGTTTTAGCGCGCGGCTATAGCATCACTAAAACACAACAAGGAAAAGTGGTTAAATCGGTGGGACAAATTAAAGCAGGCGATGTGTTAATTACAGAGCTTGGCGACGGCTCTGTAGAATCGCAGATCATACCTATTACTTAAAACTGATGCAGTTTAAAGCTCTGTGCTTAGTAACAAGCTAAGCTTGGTATCACTTGATGTAGATGTAGAACTTACAAATTGTTTCCAAAACTCTTGTTTCATCAACTTGTCGTTTAGCTCACGCCATTGAGCACTCCCAAATGCATCGTTATCAGCGGGTGCGGCAAGTTCAAATTCACATACCGTCGTTTTACATTTAGCGCTAACAACATCAGGAATAATTGCCAAATCTGCGGTTAATAAAAAATCTTGTAATGCCATTTCAGTACGATAAGCCCATTCTTCGTCACGTACTTGCTCGTCAAATTTATCACGTAAGACTTGCTCAAAGTCTGAAGGACCTCTCATTTGCTTTAAAACACTTTTAAGTGTCGACTTTTGCTCGGCAAGTTGTTGCTTAAGTTGCACAACTTGTTCTTCTAGAGGTAACTCATCAATTTCTTGAGGTTCGAAAGCGGTGGAAGTAATATTTTTATTTTGCTCTAAACTAACTGCTTGTTCAGTGACAGCTGGTATAACTTTATTTGCTGCTACTTTACTGCTTTTTGGCTGCTGAGCATGAGTTTTTTGCAAAAGAGCATTACTTTGCTGTAACTTAACTGGCTCTAAATTATTTGGGGTAAAATTAAAATACCCCCAAGTTAAACCTACACCAGCAATAAACCCAATACCTAGAGTTAACAAACTATTCTTGTTCATCTTAATTCCTTTTAAGTTTTATTTTTTACTTACATGTCACAGCATAGCACTGGTATGTGATTCGTTTTCAGGCTCGGGTGTCGCTAAAAAGTTTTGGTTCATACTTTGCGCGGGACAGGGACAATCCGGTTTACCTATAATTTTAGCAGGTACGCCAACAGCTGTGGTATGTGGCGGCACTGCTGTTAGTACCACTGAGCCTGCGCCAATACGTGCGCCCTCACCCACTTCAATATTACCAAGCACTTTAGCACCTGCGCCAATTAGCACACCCGCTCTAATTTTAGGATGACGATCGCCTTGCTCATTACCTGTACCACCAAGCGTTACCGATTGCAGTATTGATACGTTATCTTCAATTACCGCCGTTTCACCAATAACAATCCCCGTTGCATGGTCGAACATTATCCCTTTGCCAACCTGGCATGCTGGGTGAATATCTACACCAAACACTTCAGAAGTACGACTTTGAATAAAACGCGCCAGTTCTTTACGGTTTTGTTGCCACAAGCAGTTAGCTAAACGGTGCGCCTGAATAGCATGAAAACCTTTTAAGTTTAAAATAACAGTAAGGTAAGTTTCGGCTGCAGGGTCTCTGTCTTTTACCGCTTTAATATCTTCGGCCACATAGGTAAGCATACGGTCGCACTTTACAAACGCTTGGTCAAACAGCTCACGAATAGTAAATGCAGAGACCACAGCATCAGCCAATTTATTAGCAACAATAAAGCTTAGCGCCGAACCTAAGCACTCATGATTCAAAATGCATGAATATACATGACTTGCTAAAAGTGGTTCGCGAGTTACTACTTCATTTGCTTCGCTACGAAGCTGTTGCCAAATTTCATGACGCATAATACTACACTGCCTTAAATTGATATAAAAAGAGCCTTTTCCTAAGTTTAACGGATTTACAGCCTAAGGTGTTAACGCCTTAGTTATTTGTTCTGGTTATTAGGTATAACTAACAATCAGAAATACAATTAAATGTACTTATCTAGTTTTTAAATTAATTTATACGACAGTAGTTAAAATTACCAATACATTATAAAAATAAAATAAGTTATTTAAAATCATAAACTAACAATACATGACAGCATACCTGTCATATGCCAAAATGCCCACTGACATACTACTGACGGCGTAAAAAATAAAAACAAACGCTAAATTAGCATCATCAACTCAACAAGGATAACGATGATGAAAAACGATATATTAAATACAAAAAAACTTGGTTATAAATTTTACTTTCAAGATGGCGACAATCAAATAGCCTGTTTTGGAAGCTACTTTACTGGTAAAGAAGAAGTATTTGTAAACGATGACCTATTCAGTAAAAAACGAAATATCAACTGTGCAAGCACTCATTCTTTTGATTTTGAGAGCTCTCATTATCAAGTAAAATATGACATGCTTAATATACTTACAGGCCGCATGGAGTGCACTCTTTATAAAAACGGTAACGTGATAGACAAACAAGTTCAGAGTAGCCTCCCGAACGATCCTAAAAAGGCAGCATTTTTTATTGCTGGCTGTACATTAGGTGGGGCGGTGTTTGGCTATGCAACGGCAACTATCGTTGAACTATTTGTAGGGAAGCTTTAACGTGCAATTAAATCCTACAACAGTTAAATCACTTAGAAATAAGTTAGATTGGACACAGCAACAGCTCGCAGATGCCTGCGATGTAAGCTTACGGACCATTCAACGGGTAGAAAAAGAAGGCGCCGCTTCTAAAGAAACCACGATGGCGCTTTGTGCGGTACTTGAAGTACGCCAAGGCGAGCTAATTAAACTTGATGAGTCTATAAATGATGACGTTAAAAGTACGCCAACTAAAAGCTTTTTAGCGGGAGTTATTATTAGCTCTTTAATAAGCTTTGCTCTAGGTGCAGGCTCAGTGCTTTTAGCCACTAACTAATGCCCTAATAGCTATAATCAAAAATAAAAATGCCCCAGTGCTATAAGCACTGGGGCATTTTTTATATGTTTGAAAAAGAATTTAAATTACTGAAATACTTTATCAACAGCCATTACTTCAATGTTGTTAGCTGGAATGGCTAGTTTGTAATCGGCAATGACTTTATCCTCAGCAACAAGCTCTGCTGGTTTTTCTGTGTTGTAAACCATTGGCGAGGTTTGCTCTGACGCTAAACGTTTTTTCATGTCTTCGCCGTCACCGGTAATAAACACATACTGCACGTTTTCTGTTTGCAGGTTATCTTTTATCACGCGATTAACATCAGCAAGCGTTAGCTTTTCAAGCTTACTTGTCACGTATTTTACAAACGACTCTGTGTTGTAAAATTCGCTATCAAGTGCATACCCTAACTGACGGTTTTGACTTGCTACAAGCTGCGGCACGTAGTTAATTAAAAAATTACGTGATGCTTCAAAGTCTTTTTCGGTTAAGCCATTTTTAATAAGGTTATCAAGTTCAAACAATGCAGTACGCGTTGCAAAGTGTGCATCGTTATTAGAGCGCAGCGGGCGCAACCAAATTTGGAATATTTGCTCAGAGCGTCCTAAGTTTGCATCAGGCTTAGTTTGAAACATGCCACGCGGGAAGTATTCAATGTACGAGTAATCACCGTAGTTCATACCACGTGTTTGACGAATTCGCTCATACAGGTATGAGTTAGAACTACGATGCTCACCAAAGTACGAGCGCACAAGCCAAAGTGCTGTCCAATCTTCGCTACTGCGAATAGTATCAATTGGGAAACCAAACGATACCGCGGTAGATTGCGCCGACTTTTCTACAATTTTTGCGTGATGACCTTTAAGCACAGGCGCATCAGGAATACTTAAACGGCTTTGCTCACCTTTAGGTAAGGTTGCTAAATCGCTCATAATATTTGCTTTAAGTGCGTTAGGCACTGCGCCAATTAAACCAAGTGTTAGTTTAGATTGGGTAAGCTCGTTTTTGTAAAATGCTTTTATATCATCAAGGGTTAGTGCTTCTAAATCAGAAATATCACCATAGTTGTAGCTCTCGTATGGGTGGCCTTTATAAAGCGTACTGTAAAGCACTTCTTTACCAAGCTCTTCATCGTTAGAGGCTTTTAAGCCCGACTTAATACCGTCGATCATTTCCTTTTTAAGGCGTTTAAAGTCATCGTCTCTAAACCCTGGATTAAGTAATTGATCACTTACAAGTGCATACCAAGTTTCAGCGTTATCTTTATGAATACGCCCTTGGAACGACAGCATTTCTTTATCTATTTGATAACCAAAGCTGCCCGCAAGCGGGTAAAGCGCTTTTTGAATTTCTTTGTAACTAGTACTTTGTGAGCCACCTTGAGCAAGCATAGCAGCAGTGAGCGCAGCAACACCTTTTTTACCTTGAGGGTCTGCGGCTGCACCTGTATTAAATAAAAAGTTTACGTCAATCAGCGGCGAACTATTAGTTTTATCAAGCACTTTAAATACAGGTGCCTCTGGCGCTTGTTCAAGCTTTGCAACTGCTGCACTTAAGTTAGCCTCTTGCTCAAACCCTGGCGCTTTATCAAGTGCCGACATAGTCACGGTAGTGCGTGAGTCATCTACAAAGTATTTATTAGCCACGGCTTTAATATCTTGTGCAGTGATGTTGTCGGCCGATTTATAAAGCTGATTAATAACCTCAGGGTCGCGCTCAAAATGCATGTACCTTGCAAGGGTTGATGCAATCGCTTGAGATGAATCCAAGCCATTAATAAAGCTGTATTTAAGATTAGATTTTAAATCGCTTAACTTTTGCTCATCAACAAGTTCAGTGCGTGCTTTAGCGTAAGTGCGGTTAATTGCATCGCGCGCTTTTGCTAAATCTTCTTCGTTTTCGACTTTTACAAATACATGCAGTAAACCAGGATCTTTTGTCTCTGGATTGTAGGTAAACATTTGACTGGCTATTTGTTTATCAACAACAAGCTCTTGGTATAAGTCAGAGTTGTTTGAAAAATAAAGCTGCGAGATTAAATCAAGTGCCGCTCTGTCTTTTTTGGCAGGCTCCCATGGCGCACCTTTGTACGATACAAGTAACCAATGCCCTGGTAATGCTTCGTCTTGCTCATGTATATATTTAGGTGCTTGCTGCTTTGGCTCAGCTTTTATATCGGCAACGTAATCGCCTTTTTTCCAGCCTCCCCAATGCTTTTTAACCATTGCCATTGTGGCTTTAGGGTCAACATCACCCACTATTACTAGCGATACATATTCAGGCTTGTAAAACTTATCAAAAAACTCTTTACCGTACGCCATTTGATCTGGCATGGCTTCTATATCTTCAAAAAAGCCCATAGTGGTATGTTTATAGGTATGTTTGTCAAAAGCTTCTTCACGTACAGCGCTTAACAATTTACGAATAGGACTGGCGTTATTTTTTAAATACTCACCTTTAACCGTAAGCGCTTCGGTTCTAAATTGCTCTTCGGTGTAAGTAAGGTTTTGAAAAATATCGGCTTCAATTTCAAGTACTTTATCAAGATGCTGCTTTGAAAAGTTTAAATGGTAGTTTGTGTAATCATTAGTGGTGTAAGCACGGTTATCTACGCCTGCATTTTTAAATACGGCAGTGTATTCGTCTTGCGGGAATTTTTTAGAACCTTTGAACATCATATGCTCAAAAAAGTGAGCAAAACCAGTTTTACCTTCTTTTACTTCATTGCGCGAGCCAACCGATACCGGAATTTGCAGCGAAACTACATCTGGGTAATCGGTTTTAACTACCATTACACGTAAGCCGTTATCTAGCTCTTCAATTAAGTACTCTTGCGAAAATACACGTTCGTCAGCTTTTGTTGTTTGCTGTTGTTGTGCTGTTTGGGTGTTTTCGCTTTGCTGTGTTACGCAGCCAGTTAGCGCTAGTGATACCGCTAAGCTTGTTGCTAATAATTTAAATTTCATTATTGTCCCTTTTTAAATTGAGCAAATTTATTGTTAGGTTATTACCAGGGCCTGTTGATCTTTCAAGGTTAAATTTGCAGCAGTCTGTTTGGTATTTAGGCAAGGCAGAGCCTATACAGTGTGGTTATTCCCCATAAATAGGCGATAACGTAGCATTAATGCCAAACAGGCGCTTCCCAAAGGGTTCTTCCCAGGGGCTATTTACTCTTTGTTGCTCGGTTTTGACTTAGCCCACTAGGTTACAAATCTCGCGCCGCGATTAAATAGCCCCTAGTTTGAACAAATTTAATCCGCAAAGATCAACAGACCCTAACTCACATTCGATTATGCCTTAAAGCGAGTAAATGTAAGAGTTTTAGCCCATTTTTTATGTAAACAACTGTGTCAATCGGCCGGTTTATTAAATTATTAGTATGAATATTATTCAACCAAGTTGAAAAACTTTCATTAAATAAATCTATCTAGACGTCTAAATGGCTGCTATATTAAATTACATACATTGGACTAAGCTGGAATGAGGATTATGGCTTTATCACTTCAAGAGAAAATAGAAGACACCAAACAAGGTGTTTATCTCATTGGTACTACCCCGCCTAAAGTTGGCACCGATAAAGCGCAATTAAAAACCATTGCAGAAAAGCTATTAGGTCGCTTGCACGAAATTGAATACGACGGCGTAATAATTTACGACATTCAAGACGAAAGCAGCCGCACTAACCAAGCTCGCCCATTTCCGTTTAAGCAAACTGTAGACCCACGTGAATACAGCCAATTACTTCGTAATTTATCTGCTCAAGATGTAATTACATATAAAAGTGTGGCGCAACGTGGCGTAGGCGAATTTAAAGATTGGCTAAGCGAAACTAAAAACGACTACGATTTAAAGAATGTGGTTTTAGTGGGTAGCCCATCATCAGTAGGCGATATAAAACTAAGCCTACCCGATGCCTATAAAACATTGGCTGAGCAAAGTGATGACTTCTTTTTAGGTGGCGTTACTATAGCTGAGCGCCATTCAAGTAAACGAAATGAGCACGAACGGTTAATAGAAAAAACGGCACAAGGTTGCCAGTTTTTTATATCTCAGGCTGTTTATGATGGGCAAGCCACAATTGATTTAATCACCAGTTACGCGCGTACCTGCAAAGCACAAGGCATTACACCACAACGTATTATATTAACGTTTACCCCGTGCGGCGGCGAAAAAACCTTAGACTTTATGCAATGGTTGGGTATTTCAGTGCCAGAGGCCACTAAATGGCGCATGCTTGATGCAGAAAACACATTAAGTGAATCTGTACGTATTTGCCGCGAAAACCTCGACTTAATACTTAAAAGCTGTGCGCATCTTGATGTGCCACTAGGCTTAAATATTGAAAGCTTAACAAACCGTAAAGAAGAAATTGACGCATCAATAAACCTATACCGTTTATTAAAAGCGATTATGGAATTAAACCTAGCCGAAAAACAAATCGCTTAAAAGTTAAACTAAATTCACCCCCTTCTTTGCAAGCCTAATGGCTTGCTTTTTTAATTGAGCTTAAATTAAAAACGATTATGAGCTTGTAGTTAAGCTCATCATCTGAGCTCCCTTAACTTGCTGATTGACCTTGTAATTCATATGGCAGTACTATCTCTTAATTGTGAACCATAGAGCGTTAAAGTTTTTTGTAAATGATAACCGTGGATAAGGAAGTCAAATAAATGGAATCAATTAATATAACACTCAAAATTATGGGTGAACTATACGCAGGTAGCTGTTTAGAGTTTGCAGCGAACAATGCTCTCTTCAATATTTCTAATATTATAACTTATATAGCTACAGTATTAGTTACACTAACGGCTATAGCGCTTCCGCTAACACAACAGTCATTGCAATGGATGGAGGACAAATATGACTCTGAAAACGTGGTTAAATACTTAAATGAAAAAGCGCCCATACAAGCTAATTCAATAGTACCAAGAGTACTTATATACTTACTGTTTTCTCTAATCTTTTTTTTGGCACACGAGCTTTTACCAATACCTTTGAAAGCGTTCTTCTTTATCACTATCATTACCTATTTTGCATACGTTGTAGTGATGTACTCTAGATATTTCGCTTATGTATTTAAAAACCTAAGCAGTTCAACGTACATATATGACAAAATATTAGAAAAAACTGAGAGTTTAGATGAAATCACAGTCACTGAAATCGCAGTTTTAATGGATATTGAAAAAATCAGATTAATTAAAAAACATGAGGTTAATGAGTTAAGTGGTCAAGCTAGGAAACTTGGATATTTATTAAAAAACTCAGATATGCCTGAGTCTATAGAAAGTATGAATACCTATCTTAATAGCCTACATAAAATTTTATATAGCTTACCTAATACAGCGCCCGAGGAAAAATATACAAAAACAGCTAACTTCTTATCTTATCTAACATTTCAGCTACTTGGTGATTCAAAACATAATATATCTTTAAGTAGATTAAATGAAATTATAGTGTGGGTTGAGAGCAAAAGGGAAGATACATATAAACCGCTTACATCTGGTAGGTTTTTAATTGAATTCGTACATATTAAAAACAGAGTTAATATTTGCATACCTGACTTAATAAAGCATTTGAGAACTCTGATATGGCACTCTAAGAAAGAAAATATACAAATAATAAAAGAGCTTTATAAAAATATTTGTCAATCATTATGGCAGAGAGAGAGAAATGGCTCTTATTTTTACTTTTTCTTTCACTTCAAAATAGGTGAGCACTTATACCAAACTGACTTACACAAAGAACTAGAAGAATTATTTAAAAATAATGAATCAAAGATCACTAAGTCTCAGATCACGTTAGCCCTAAAAAATGCAGGCGTTCAGGATGACAAAAAAGTCGATGAATTTATGCTAGAAATTTGGGACAACGAATATATTAAAGCTGCAAAACAGTTAACATATGCTTTCCTTCTGTATTTCTATAATGACGAGAGTCACCTTCTAACAGTAAGAAATATAAATAACCCAATAAAAACAAACATTAACAACCTTACATCAGAGCTATTACCGAGTTCGATAGATAAAGTATTTTTGTACCTGTTGAATTCAGAAAAGTTAGATTATTTTGACTTTGAAGATTCACCAAGAGAAAACATAATTCATTCTTCAGGTGTACTCCTAATCTACGAGGTTATTAAATGCCTTTATAATAAAAATGAACCTTTATTTTCTTGTAGGCTACTACAATATCAGGACTTAAGTATTCTGCTATATTCAGCTAAAAGACTAGAGATTATTGTAAAAAACATTGTATTGATCAACGAAGTATCTCATTTCATATTAAGTCATTACTTAACTGTTGATGAAGTTTTAAGTGCAGTAAACAGCCTTCTAACAACAATGATAAAAGAGTTGAGCGAATATAAATCAGAACTAGAAACAAGTGGAAGTTTAGACCCAAATATTTTAAATGAAATCAATAAAGTATTTAAAGATGAAATAGAAAATAATCCTATAATCTCATTAGGTTTAGAGAAGATAAAATTAGTAAATAAAAGCATATCTTCATCTAGTGTAAAGCTACCTAGAACGACATTTTTAAGAAACCATAATACATACACAGATTTTTGGAATATAGGCTCTATTTTAACAAAATATATAATGGACGAGCTTAATTTAATACTACGAAAGCGTGGATGCTCGCAGCCTAAGAACTTTCCTAGCGTAAGCTCTGGTATTAAAGCTGTAGTTATTACAAGGGGAATGCAGCAATACCTAGTTGATAATGGCTTCAGTTTCACAGATAGAGAAATAATTTGGCCCGATAATAGTACAACTTACTGTTTAAGCTTAAACAACAGAGCTATTCATAGTTTTTATTGTATATACGATAAAGATACTTTATTTAAGTGCCAAATAGGCGAATCTAATCCATTTAAATTAGACATAGTTGATATGGGGAAGGATATTGAAGTCAATATTCATTTTTTCTTTAAAGCCAATTTATGAAATATTTACCCTTTCAATTTCAATAGATAAACCTTAATTGAGGCTAATTAAAACATTAGTGTTAATTTTAACGCTGATGTTTTTTTGAAAATAAATAGCGTCTATTTGTCACTATTTATTATTAAACTTTTTGGTTAACTTATACGCTTGTTTATTTTTATACATGGCTTGGTCTGCGTCATTGAGTAATGCATCAAATGGCTGTTTTTGGTTCTCAGTAAAGCTATAACCAATGCTAAGAGATAAATCGCAGACACTTTCTTTTATAAGTGCTTTTGAATACTCAGTGGTAATTTTATCAATAATATAGCTAAGCTTACTTTTATCGCTTATCTGCATTACAGCAATAAACTCGTCGCCACCTAAACGCCCTACTATATCAGCATCTCTTAAATGTGTTTTTAGGGTATTAGCCAAAATAATTAACGCTTTATCGCCTGCCTCGTGACCGTATGAATCGTTTAATTTTTTAAAATCGTTTATATCTATAAACAAGCAGCATACGTCAAAGCCTAAACGCAGTGCTAAGTTAAGTTTTTGCTGAGCTAGCAAGGTCAGTGCGCGGCGGTTATAAATATTTGTAAGTGGGTCTAGCATGGCTATTTCGCGCATTTGCTCAAAACTATAAATAAGCGCTAAATCGTCTTCTATTAAATCCCGAAGCTGCTCTATAAGCTCAAAATACTCATCGGTATAACTGGTTTTTTTTGAGTCTTTTAAACACAGCGTGCCAAATACATCACCTTCAGGCCAATGAATGGGTAAACCTAGGTAGGATTGAACGCCATCTTCAATAACCTCAGGCATAGTATTCCATTGCTCGTTATTGCAAGCATCGTTAACATATAAAATATTGTTGTTTTCGGCTACGTATCTACAAAAAAGAGGGGTTTGTGGAGGTAGTATTGAGTTGGTTTCAAAATTAGAGCCACCTTCGTTACTTCTAATAACAACCCGGTAGCCTTTGCTAGTTGCCTGTACTATATAACCAGACGGAGCCGAAAACAGCCCCGTAATAAGATCAATGGTCTTTTGCCATTTATGTAATGATATTTGGCCATCGACACCAGAAAACGCCCACTGATCAGTTTCGAACATAACTTTACCTCAGCTATTTATTACCTTAAGTATAGGCAAAAAACCGAAGTAAAAGCTATTATTTGCGGCGTCTACTTGGTGCTCTTTGCCCAGTAATTCGCTTTTTGTCACGATCTTTACGCGCTTTGTTGGTGTTTTTGCGGTTATCTTTAGGCGGCTTGTTTAAATCTGGCTCGTAACCCTCTAACCATTGTGGTGCTAAACGGGTATCAAGTAGTACTTCAATTTCTTCAAGTAGCCACTGCTCATCAATACTTACTAATGACATTGCAAGTCCTTGCTCGCCTGCGCGCCCCGTACGACCTATACGGTGTACGTAGTCTTCTGCTATGTATGGCAGCTCAAAGTTTATTACATATTTAAGTGCAGGAATATCGAGCCCGCGCGCTGCTACATCAGTGGCAACTAACACCCGTGTAGTGCCTTCTTTAAAGTTTTGTAGTGCACGGTCACGCGCACCTTGCGATTTATCACCATGAATGGATTCTGTTTTTAAACCGTCTTTACACATTTCTTTGGCAAGCTTATCGGCCATTTGTTTAGTACGCGTAAATATAAGTACTTGGCGCCAGTTTTTCATACCAATCATGTGCGATACTAGCTCGCGTTTTCGCTCTTCATCTACCGAATAAATAACCTGCTCGACTTCAACGGCAGCCGAGTTACGTTTATCTACTTCAATCAGCTCAGGGTTTTTAAGTAGCTTTTTACTTAGCTCAAACACGCTGTCGTCAAATGTAGCTGAGAACAATAAGGTTTGGCGATCGCCTGGAATGTGACGCAAAATACGTTTTATTTCGTCAATAAAGCCCATGTCGAGCATGCGGTCTGCTTCATCGAATACTAATGAATCAACACTTGAAAGCACCACACTGCCTTTAACTATATGATCGAGCAAACGACCTGGCGTTGCCACTATCACTTGCGCCGTTTTAAGTGCTTTAATTTGCGGGCCAATACTTGCGCCACCATACGCTAAAGCACCATTAATATTAGTGCCTTGGGCGTATTTTTCAAAACTTGCAAATACTTGCTGAGCAAGCTCACGCGTTGGGGTTAAGATAACCACGCGTGCAATGCCTGGCTCATCTTTTTTAGGTGTATTTAAAAGCTTATGTAGTAGTGGTAATACAAAGGCAGCTGTTTTACCTGTGCCTGTTTGTGCGCTGCCCATTACATCGTTGCCCGCTAAAATAGGCGGAATGGTTTTAACCTGAATTGCGGTTGGCGTAGTGTAATTATTTTGCTCAATTGCTGTTAATAATAACGAATCGAGTTTAAGAGATGAGAACGATGTAGCAGACATAGGCTTAGCTTTAAAATAACAAAGAGCGCCATTATACCTGAGCTTTAGTAATAAAAAAGGCGCTATAAATAGCGCCTTTATTTAAAATAAGCTTTAAGCCGGTTTTAACGTGGCTTTGCGCTCATTATAAAACGCGATTAAGTCATCAACCGTTGCTTGGCAGTATTCACGAATACCCGAGACCACCATGTGCTTTTCACCAAAACCGACTTTTTCGCCGTTTTCTAATAAATTAAAGCGTAAAGTAATTTTTCCGCGTTTACCGGCGTACTCAAAACTTGGCTCAGCAAATTCAAGCGTAGGTGCTTGAATATCAATGTTATCAAGGTTAATAATCATCGACTCGTAAATAACCATAGGGCGCGCAGGGTTAATCATCACCTCTTGCTTACCCATTAGTGGAATAATTACATGCGGGAAAGCCGCACCAGAAAACTCAACATAGTTTTTTATTAGGCTATTAGTAAGTGTTGGGCATTTGCTGGTTTTACCTTCGCGTTTTACCTTTAATATAACTTTATCGCCGTTGGTTACATCAAACTCGTCATCCCCTTGTGGGAAGTTAAGTTTAGTGTTTTCGTCAACCATACCAGCAAAGGTAAATTCCATTCGCTCACTTATACCATAGCGGTCTAACACTAAAGAAAAAAGTAAGTCTCCTGGCGCGCAAAACTTTTTGGCATCTTTGTCATGAAGTGGATTGTAATCATCGGCAACACATTTTGCGAAACGACAACCTTGCTCACGAGAGATAGAAACGTAATCAGCATGTTGCTGAAAATAAGGACTTAACATAGTTTGTTCACTGCTTAAACTGCTTATAACCTATCCATACTACCAGAAAAAAAATAAATAGAGGTCGAATCACTTACTAAATCTTACAATTAACTTAAGTACAAATGTTGCACACTTCTGTTTTTGTTAGTAATTTACTTTCCAAACTAAATAAGGGACTAATAATTATGCTACGTGTTATAGCAACAATAAGCGTACTGACAACTTTGGCTGGATGCTCTGGCATGACTTATCATACAGATATAGATAACGATATTTTATCTCAAGAAATAGGTACATACGTTAATAAACGAGATTTACAGCAGTTTTATAGCGACCAAGAAGCACACGAAAGTGGCGCTACACTTTTAGGGCGAATAGAAGGTGAAAGCTGTAATGGCGACGGTATGGGTAATAACAATACTAGCTACAACCGCTCTAAATCTGACGCTATAGATTTACTAAAAGCGGATGTCATGCGCAGAGGCGGAAATGCTTTTACTATTAATTCTTGTAGTGAAACGTCTGTATCATATTGCGATTTGTCTATTTTATGCTCCGGACAAGCCTACGATTATTAATTAAACACTCTATACATTAAGCGCAAAGCTAAGTAGCACGCGCTTACCCGACTCTATTTTAGTTACGCTGTGTTCGTACTTATCGGGTCTAAATAAATAAACGCGGTTAAACCAATTAATAATGCATTTTGAGCATTTAAATACCCCACCAGTTTTAGGTTTTACTAGTACAAAATTGAGCTTGTAGTAGCGCCCTTGTTGCACTGGGTCAATATGGTTCATCACGCTGTGGTTTGTAGGGTAAGTAACTAAATTTATTGAAAAGGTATTGCTGCTAAATAAGGCTTTGTTTTTTACAGGTGCAACCATACTGCCTCCTTTGAGTTTACATGCAGCATTATAGCATTTTGTAAATTACGAATGCTTGCGCTAAACAATATCAAAATACCATGACATATAGCCAAACAGCCTGAAACAAAAAAGCCGAACTTATTTACTAAGTTCGGCTTTTAAAAATGCATCATTTAATCATTATGCACTTGGGTATGTGCGGTACGCACGCTCAATATTTTTAGCCTGCTTTTTAGAGATACCTAAATGAGCAAGCGCTACACGTAAACGCGCACGTGATAGGTCAGAGCCCAAAATTTCCATTGCATCAAGCACTGAGGTAGATGATGTTTTACCAGTGATTGCTACAAATATTGGCTCTAAAAAGTCTTTAATTTTAAGCTCGTGGAATGTGGCTACTTCTTTTGCAATGGCAAAAATAGCTGGTTTTTCAAAGCTGCGTAAGCCTTCTAATTGCCATACAAAGAATTGTAGCGCTTGGCGTATTACGTTTTCGTCAGCTTTGCCTGCAGTTAAAAGTGCGGGGTCGTAAGTTGGAATGCCACCTACAAAGTGACCCGCTAAATCAACCATATCCGATAGCGTGTTAATACGCGTTTTAGCTTCTGGTAATACTTTAGCAAGCATGTCACCGTTAAACTTCCAATCAACAAAGCGCTGCACAAGCTCTTCGTCAGTTAGGTTTTCGCGGATCCACGTGCCGTTTAACCAGCTTAGCTTGTCTACGTCAAATACTGGGCCACCAAGCGATACACGCTTCATGTCGAAGTGTTCAATCATCTCGTTAAGGGTGAATTTTTCACGCTCATCAGGCATTGACCAACCCATACGGCCTAAGTAGTTAAGCACGGCTTCTGGTAGGTAACCCATTTCTTTATAGTAATTAATACTGGTTGGGTTTTTACGCTTAGAAAGCTTTGATTTATCTGGGTTACGCAATAATGGTAAATGGCCTAATACTGGCGCTTCCCAACCAAAATCTTCGTAAAGTTTTAATAGTTTAGGTGCTGAGTTAATCCACTCTTCGCCACGGAAAATATGGCTAATTTGCATGTGGTGATCATCTACCACGTTTGCTAAAAAGTACGTTGGGAAACCATCGGCTTTTAATAGCACTTGCATGTCTACGTTTTCCCACGGGATCTCAATTTCGTCGCGAAGGTAGTCGTTAAACACAAAGGTGCCTTCGCTTGGTATTTTCATACGTATAACGTAAGGCTTACCAGCAGCCAGGTTTGCTTTAATTTCGTCTTCTGTATGGTTTAAACCACGACCATCGTACTTAGGGCGCAGACCTTCGGCCATTTGCTCTTCGCGCATTTGGTCAAGTTCTTCGCTGGTTGCAAAACAATAAAACGCTTTACCTTGCTCAACTAATTGGTGCGCGTATTTTTTATATAAATCGCTACGCTCAGATTGACGGTACGGGCCAAATTCGCCACCTACATCAGGACCATGATCCCACTCAAGGCCTAACCAACGCAGGCTATCCATAATAGCTTGCTCTGATTCTGGTGTGCTGCGCACTTGGTCGGTATCTTCAATACGAAGAACAAACTCGCCGCCTTGCTGTTTAGCAAAACAGTAGTTAAATAAAGCAATGTAAGCTGTGCCAAGATGCGGGTCACCTGTTGGTGACGGGGCAACACGAGTACGGATTGTCATGGTAATGTCTCTTTAAATAAGTGAGATAAAAATTATATGGTTACGTTTAAGCTGCTACTTTATTTAAGTAAGCAATAATATCGTTTGATTCGTATAGCCATTGTACTTGGCCATCTTTTTCAATACGTAGGCATGGCACTTTAATTTTGCCGCCTTGCTCTAACAACTCTTGACGATATTGCTGATTATTCTTTGCATCACGCGTTTCTACTTTTAAGCCTTCGCGCTTAATAGCACGGCGTACTTTTACGCAAAACGGGCATGATTTAAATTGATAAAGTTTAAATTGTGAGGTTTGCAGATCAAGCTTTGCTTGCTCGTCGCTTGCACGCTTTTTACTGCGAGGAGTAAATACAAAATTAAAGAATAAAATTATACAACCTAAAAACCAACGAACGAATTTCATGTTTTGTGCTCTGCCTACAACAATTTAAGGAGCCAGATTTTAGCACAAATTTACAATCAAAAAAGCTCAATGCTGTTATCTACTTGTTGTTGATCGTTTACGCCTAATTCATTATAAGAAGTTACTCTGTTTCGGCCATTATTTTTAGAGTGATATAGGGCTAAATCTGCTTGGTTAACAATGCTTGAAACCGTATCAATACTGGCAAGTTCTAAAAAGCCACAGCTAATGGTGAGCTGCCCTATTTGAGGAAAAGGGTACTCTGCAACATTTAAGCGTAATCTGTTAAGGGCAACACGCGCTTCGGTCTCTGTTTTAGTTTGAAATAATACCGCAAACTCTTCACCACCGTATCTAAATACGTAATCTTCTAATCTAAAGTTATTTTTTAAAAGCCTTGCCACTAACAAAATAACCTCATCGCCAATTACATGCCCGTAGTTATCATTCACATTTTTAAAAAGATCAATGTCGGCAATGGCTAAATACCATCGGCGCTTATTTGAAACCTCACTTCGTGGTTTTAAAAAGCCATTACCTGAAACTATTTCAATTACTTTTTTGTCAAATGTTTGTCTATTTAATAACTCTGTTAACGGGTCTAAGCGCGATTTATACAAAAGCCCGAGTTGATTAGCATAAATATTTAAAATATGAATAGCCAACGCGGTTGTCCGTTCACTTAGTTCATGCTGAGTTTCTATTAATAAAACCCCCATTACTTCGCCAAAGTGATAAACCGGTAAGTAACTTCTAATTACGCCACTATTGCGACTCACTCGTATTTTGTTTTGGGTGACCTTATTAAGAACTAATAAGGCTTCTGTAGGGGTTAAAGCTTTAAGGCTACTGCTGGTGTTAATTAATGTAGGTGGCAATGGCTTCGAAATATGTTTATTTATGTATATTGCAAAGTTTTTGATTTCGAGTAAATCGGCAATAATTTGAATAAGAGCAGTGTCTAAGTCGCTTTCCTCTTCTTGCTGTGTAAGCTTAACAATCCATTCATGCCCGCAACTATTCGCCTTCATTAAAAATGCCTAAACTGTTCATTATCTCAATAGTTTAGACAAAATTATTAGTTTTGCTAAATTATTAGCAACGCCTTATTCCAATACTAAAGTAGGTTTAAAATAAGACTAAATCGTCTCGGTGTAATACCTCTGCTCCTGTATCGTAATCAAGTAAATTGCCTATTTTATTTGAATGCGCCCCTTTAATTTTATTTACCTCAACACTGCTAAAGCGTGTTAAGCCACGTGCAATAACTTGGTTATCTGCATCAATTAAATCTATTAAGTCGCCTCGCTCAAAACGACCAAATGCACTTGTAACCCCTTTAGAGAGTAAACTTGCGCCTTTGTTTTGCAGTGCTGCAATGGCCCCTGCATCAATCATTATTTGGCCTGTGCTTTTAGGCCCTGCCATTAGCCATTTTTTTCGGCCATCTTTTGGCGCGGTCAGCTTTAAAAAGCGCGTCCCCGGTAATTGCTCACTCATGCATTTTAAAATAACGTTGTTTCCAGCGCCTTTGGCAATAATAACCTCAACCCCTGCACGCCTTGCTATGTCGGCGGCTTGAAGTTTTGTGGCCATACCGCCAGTGCCTAAATTTGTCCCACTACCACCAGCAAGTTGGCGAAGTTCATCGTTTATGTGGGTTACTTCGTCAATTAGCTTTGCATCAGCATTGGTGCGCGGGTCGCTGGTAAATAAGCCTTCTTGGTCGGTAAGTAGCAATAACTTGTTGGCATTAGCCAAAATGGCTACAAGGGCCGATAAGTTATCGTTATCGCCCACTTTAATTTCGCTTGTAGCGACTGCATCGTTTTCGTTAATAATGGGCACTACATCGTAATTTAATAATGCGGTGAGTGTATCGCGAGCATTTAAATAGCGAGCGCGATCATCTACATCCGCTCGGGTTAGTAACATTTGCCCTACGTTAATACCATATAAAGCAAATAAGCTTTGCCAAATATGGATAAGCTGGCCTTGCCCTACTGCCGCTAACATTTGCTTATCAATCAGGCTTCGGCCACAGGGTTTAATAAGTTGCTCACGCCCAGCTGCAACAGCGCCGCTTGATACTAAAATGACTTGGTGGCCTTGTTTTTTAAGCTCACTACATTGGCGTACAAGTTCAACCATGTGTGCTTTGTCTAATTTATCGGTGCCACCAGTAAGTACGCTTGTACCAAGCTTTACAACTATTACCTGTTCCCTTTGCATTATTTTTTACTATTAAAATTTTTAGATAATTTAACTTATACCAGCTCGGTATTTTTGAACAAGTTAAAATTATTCATGCTAGGATCGCATTATATTTTATTGTTTAAATTACCCGCTATGCCCGCCAGTTTATGTTTAATTATTGCCACCTTTTTATGGGGCAGCTCTTTTATTGCACTTAAGTATGCTATTGCCATTTACGACCCCGCATTAGTAATATTTTTGCGCATGCTGACCACGTTAGTTTTATCGCTCTGTTTATGGCGTTACGTTATTCGATTTGAATATTTAAAAGGCGACTGGAAATATTTACTGGGAATGTCGCTTGCTGAGCCTTGCTTGTACTTTTTATTTGAAGGTCATGCAATGGAGTACACCTCAGCCTCACAGGCGGGTGTTATTGTATCGTGCTTGCCTATTATTGTGGCTTTACTAGCGTTTTTTATGCTTAAAGAGTACATAAGTAAAGCCATTGTTATCGGTTTTACCTTATGTATTGGCGGCAGTATTTTACTTACTTTGCTCTCTCCTAACTCTGAGCAAGCACCCAACCCGCTACTAGGTAATTTTTTAGAACTCATGGCCATGGTGTGCGCCGCGTTTTATACCGTTAGCATTAAACATTTAGCAAACCGATACTCCCCCATTACCCTTATTGCACTTCAAGGTATTAGCGGTAGTTTATTTTTTGCGCCCTTTTTATTTTTTATCGACTTGCCAAGCGAAAACCAACACGACTTAACCGCACTTATGAGTATTTTATATTTAGGCTCGTGCGTCACCCTAGGTGGCTATGGCATGTATAACTATGCCATTAGTAAAGTGTCGGTATTAACTGCGGCAGCGTATTCTAATTTAATCCCTATATTTACGCTTATTTTATCAGCCATTATTTTGGGAGAAGTACTTAACGTTTGGCAATGGCTGAGTATATTTGTCGTGTTTATTGGTGTGATGATAAGCCAGCGTCATCAAGAACTCGTGGTTGATATTCCACTTAGTGAATCTGGCGAAGATATTAATGCAGATACTACTTTATCTGACATTAGCTCAGCTGAAACCAATAGCCTTAAATCAGTACCAGCAGCTAATGAATCAAAAGGGTAACAGGTGAGTAAATAAAGCCCCGGCTTTTGTAAAAACTCATGTTGGGATTGATGAATAATCTCAATCCCCGTTACTTTATAGGTTTGTACCTCTGCGCTTTGCAATTGCAAAGTGAACGTCTCCCCCACTTTAGCATTTTTTAAAAATGCAAAGTGGGTGTCGTTATGCCCAGCTATTAACGCGCCCTTTTGATTACCGTACGCTTTACCACCAAGCTCGCCTGCGGGTAAAAATTGGCTTGGGGCAAATGCCAAATTACGACCGCTTGCCCCCGCCAATACAGTTAGCATTTTATTATGCTTAGGCCAATTAAGCTGTGCAGTTAAATAGCTGTCGGCGTAAAACCAAGGTTTTACTTTAGCGCTTGGGGATTTTAGTGCTTCTTGCCATGCTTGCTCAATTAATACTTGAGCAAGCCATGCCTTCGCTTGCAAATAAGCACCATGACCAAATAATCCAAGCCCAGCAATTAATAAACCTGCGCTTAGCCACTTTTTCATTTATGTTTCCTACTTAATTTAAACCCTCGGTTTATTTTAAGCCCGCCACAGCCAAGCAATAAAATACAGCCGAGTAATATATGTAACCTACTTTGTCCGTCGGTTTGTGGTAAGCGCATAGCCAGGCCTTGTGGCGCTGCGTTTTTAGCTAGTGCGGTTTGCTTTGCTACGTCTTTAATTTGAGTGTGTTCAATGGCTATAAAAGCAGTAAATGGGCTCAGTAATTGATGGGCGAGAGCCAGGCTTTGTACTTCGTCTTTTATTTCATTTTGCTCATTGTATAAAAGTAGTGATTTGATTTTTTGACGCGCCCATAACTTATCAATCCCTTTTGCGTTTGCACTATTTTGTGCACTTAATTTGATACTTAATGGGCCTTGTGCGGTTTGCCCAGCAAGTACCACATTGTTTGTTTTATCAAGCTTTATAGCCACCATAATTGGTTCACCAAAGTATAAATCGGGTAAGGGTGATGGCCAAAAATCTAAGCTATTACCGCTTTCATCACTTAGCGCTAAATTAGTAATAGCCGGGTGGGCGAGCTTATCAAATAGCTGCTGCATTTTAGGCTGCACCTCATTTGTGCTGCCAATAAACGTAAATGATCCTTTGCCTATATCAGCAGCGCGGCGCATAAAAAAGCTATTGGGTGCACTACCAATGCCTACAGTAAATAATCGGCTATCGCCTAATTTACGCTGAATGTTTTTAAATAAAGCGTCTTCGTTACTTACGCTGCCATCGGTTAAAAATACGACTTGGCGTACAAAGCCTTCAAAACTACTGCCATCAAGTACAGCATTAAGCGCACCTTGTATTTCGGTGCCGCCATCGGCCTCTAAGCTATAAATAAATCGCTCTGCGCGGCGCAAGTTAAAATCGCTGGCAATAAGTGGTTTATCACTCATTGAGGTAACGTGGTTATCAAAGCCAATAATATTAAAACTGTCATGGCTATCAAGCAAAGACAGCGCATAAAACAAAGCCTTTTTAGCTTGCTCTATTGATTGCCCGTGCATAGAGCCAGACGTATCTACAACAAATACCATTTCGCGAGGAAGGCGCTGCGTTTTTACAAAGTGATCCCCCGGCGGCATTAGCATAGCAAGCCCATACCGGTCGCCATTTTCAAACTGCTGGGTAAAAAATGCCGCCTGAGCGCTTTCTTTTTGAAGCGGTTTAAACTCAAGTACAAAGTCGCGGTTTATGGCATTTTGCTCATTTAATGCAATAGTATATTGGCCAAATGCAGGGTTATGAATATCTACGTTATGAAATTTAGAGTTTATATCCACCAGCTCTAAACCTACGTCTATATCAATGTTTAGACTAAATTTACTACTTGGTGCATTATCACTTTGAGTGATATTTTGAGTGCTGTAAACCGGGCTTAACCAGCCGCTTGGTGCGGTGTTTACGGGAGTTTGGTTTTGCTCATTAAGCTCAACTTCACCACTAATCGCGTGATAACGTGGCGTAATGGTAGTCGGAAACCTGATAGCGAATGTACCGCTGCTGTAATCAATAATCTCTTGGTACTCAAGCTCTATAATTACCTGCTCACCAGGGCCAATATTAGCTACGTTGGTAATAAACATATTAGCGCGTTGCTGGCGTACTAGAGCCGCTTGTTTACCTGCTTTTTTAGCTGCTTGGTATTTTTTTTCTGCCTCTATTTTTTTATCAATTTGGCCTTTAATGACTCGCTCGCCTATACGCATCGTCATGGCATGCACGGCGCTTTCATCAGGCAGCGGAAAAACGTAGCGCGCATTAACCGCAAACGGGTTTTCGTTTTGATAAGTTTGCTTAACTACCACATGGTTAATTAAGCCTGTTAGGGTCATGTTAGCATCACTTTTTAAAATAATGGCTGGCGCTAAAGGTGCGCCGCCACTGTCAAAAAGCTCAAGCTTGGGTGATTGTGCATGGCTATTAAAACTTACCAGCAGCACACTCACTAAGAAAATAAAAATGCTTACTTTAGTAAGCATTTTGGTTGGGTTACTCAACATAAAATCACTCCATCGAACGCTTAGCTTTACTTAAATTTAGTTAGGTTTAGTTACTCGCCGTTTGGCCATTTACCGGATTTATTGCGCGAGTGGTAAGCGTTACGCGTCTATCAAAAAAGTTATCTTCAACTGTGTTGCTACGAGCTAATGTTTGCTGCTCGCCAAATGCTTGTGTGCTTAAACGTTTATGGCTAATACCGTGCTTTATTAAGTAACTATGCACTGCATTTACACGCTTTTTAGACAATAATAAGTTGGCTTGCTCATCGCCACGTTGATCAGCAAAACCACTTAAATCAAGCGCCAGTTGTGGCTGGTTATTTAAAAGTGTGACTAATTGGTCAAGTTGCTGTGCAAAGTGCGGCGCTATAACACTTGAGCCCGTTTTAAATTGAACTGTCATGGCAAGTAGGTTTTTTATTTGTGCTTGGGTTAATTGCTCATTTTGATTGGCAAGTACTTCTAACTGTTGCTCAAGCTTATTGTTGTGGTTAAGCACATACATGTAGTCGCTGGTTTTTTTTTTTCCTGCATAAGTGTAATTGCTTGTTGCTGCTGGGCTATTTTGTCATCGGCTACTTTAGAGTCTCCAATTAAGCCCCCTGCAAATGCGCCAATAAATGCCCCAATAGGCCCACCAACCACACCGCCAATAATAGCGCCCGCACCTAAACCAATGGCGGTTTCTTTATGTGCTTCTTTAGAAGGCGTGTGAGCAGTTGATGCAAATGCAGGTGAACAAACACTGGCTACAAGCGTTAATGCGATTAATGTCTTCTTCATGGTAGTCCTCTTAAACTTGTTTTAATGTGTGATGTTTTGTTTTGATGGGTGTATTAAAACAGCCGCAAGTGGCAACAAAGGGGAGCAAAAATGGCAAACCGCTGAGCAATTGTGGCAAAAAAATGGCAATTGCCTTTTTAACCGTACACAGCTTAAAAACTTCGATATAGTGCGTTTTATAATAAATAGGGGTGTTTAAAATGAAAAAAATAGCCATCATTGAAGATGAAACTGCAATCCGCGAGAACTATATTGAAATGCTTAGCGCACAAGGTTACCACGTAAGTGGCTTTGCCGATCGCGCCAGCGCTGAGATTGCATTTAAAGACGCCCTACCCGATTTAGCCATTGTTGATATAGGTTTAAGCCACGAAATAGATGGCGGTTTTTTGCTTTGCCAAACCTTGCGTACGCTTTCTAAAACACTGCCTATTATTTTTTTAACCGCCCGCGATAGCGAAATAGACACAGTATGTGGCCTGCGTATGGGCGCCGACGACTACCTAACAAAAGATATTAGCTTGGCACACTTAGCCGCGCGTATTGGCGCGCTATTTCGTAGAATGGAAGCCCTTGAGCAACCCGCCGATGCCAATGCACTTATAACCCGAGGGCAGCTGGTGCTCGACACGCAACGTATGCAGGTATTTTGGCAGCAGCAACTAGTTGATTTAACGGTCACTGAGTTTTGGATGTTGCACTCACTCGCGCAGCGACCAGGGCATGTTAAAAGCCGTAACGATTTAATGAGCGATGCAAAAATTTATGTAGATGACAGCACCATAACCTCACACGTAAAACGTATTCGCAAAAGTTTATAGCACTTGATAGCCACTTTGACTGCATAGATACCGTGTACGGCATGGGCTACAGGTGGGAACAACGCTAATGCTACGATTTGGCCTGCGCAGTAAATTTATATTACTTTCGTGCTTTTTGTTTTTACTGCCATGGCTTGGCTACGAATACGTATGGGAAATGGAAAAGTTTTTACGCCAAGGCCAAGAAAAAACCCTGGTAGGTACTACTCGCGCACTTGCCACCGCATTGCATGAGCGCCCCGCACTCTTTGACGAGCAGACCAACTTTTTAGATCAAGTAGTAAAAGGGCGCGACTTATATGCGTACAATCTTAAAAACCCGATTCAACTTGATGGCAAACTTAGCGACTGGCAAAGTTATCAACCACTCTTTTGGCAATACGATAAGCGCTATTTACAAAAAGCAGACAAGGAGCATAAAGCTGAGGATTTATCGTTTAAGCACATGGTGGGTAAGTTTGATAATTACTTGTATGCAGTATTTAAAGTAACCGATAACACATTAATTTACCGCGCTAAAAACAGCTTAAGCATTACCAATAATGATTACTTAAAAATTGGCTTAAAAACCCCTGACGGCCAATTTAAAACGTATATTATTGCACCGCGCCAAGATGGCTGGGTCAATGCGTTTGACGCCAACACCAAAATACCGTTTACAAAAATTCAGGGGTATTTTGAAAGTACCAAATCAGGTTATAACGTAGAGCTGCGCTTTCCTATAGAGTTACTTGGTAATAAACTTGGCTTTGCCATTGTTGATGTAGATAGTAAAAATGCATTGGCAGAGCCTAAAACTATGTCGACTTCAAACTTAAATAACCCAAGCGATTTAGGCTCAGTGCTTGTACCGTCTCCGGAAATTAACCGCATTTTAAAAGGCATGGGTCACAGTGGTAGCCGTATTTGGGTGGTCGATAATCACCATCGTGTGTTAGCACAATCGGGAACAATTCAAAATGCCGATGGCGTGTGGGCCGATGGCCTTAAAAATCAAGCACCAAAAACGTGGTGGCAGCGCTTTGAGCAAAGCTATTTACACCCATTGTATTATAAAATTTTAACCCGCCCAGAAAACGAATTTTTAGACACCCTACACGATGTAGCATCAATGCAAGGCACCCATTTGGCAAAGGCCTTAAAAGGCCAGCCGGCATCATCGTGGCGATTAACGCCTGATAGCAAAGCCGTTATTTTATCGGCAGCGTACCCTATTTGGATTGACGACAAAGTCATAGGCGCAGTAATTGCTGAGGAAACCACAAATGGCGTACGCACGCTACGTAATAAATCGCTCGAAAAACTCTTTAACGTTATTTTAGCAGTGATGCTCATAGGCACCGTAACCTTGTTCTTTTTTGCCTCTCGAATATCGAGCCGTATTAGACGATTGCGCGATACCGCAGAGCAAGCAATTGACGCCCAAGGCCGTATAACCGGCAGCATTAATTACAGCGATGCTAACGATGAAATTGGTGATCTCTCTCGTAGTTTTTCAAACATTGTTAGTCGACTTGGTGGTTATACCGACTACTTAGAAAATATGTCGTCGAGGTTATCGCACGAGCTACGTACACCGGTTGCCGTGGTGCGCTCATCACTTGAAAACTTACAAAGTTTGCCACAAAACGAGTTAAGCCAAAAATACTTAGAGCGCGCCAGCGAAGGGGTTGAACGTTTAGGTAAAATAATTACCACCATGAGCGAGGCCACACGCCTTGAGCAAAGTATTCAAAGTAATGAGCCCGAGCCATTTGATTTACAAAAGGTAATAAGTGGCTGCATGCAAGGCTACCAACTTACCTACCCTGAACAATTGTTTAAACTCGATATATGCCAAAGCCCACTGCCCATGCAAGGGGCACCTGAGTTTATAGCGCAGCTGCTTGATAAGCTAATTAATAACGCACTGGAATTTAGTGAAGCAAATACGGCTATTAATGTAAGCCTTAAGCAGAGCGAAAATAAAGCCATATTAGCGGTAAGTAACACAGGCCCCGCCCTACCAGAGGGGCTAACTGAGCATATTTTTGATTCTATGGTGTCGGTACGAAGCCAGCAAATGCAGCAACAACCACATTTAGGCTTAGGGCTTTATATTGTAAGGCTGGTGTGTGACTACCATAAAGGCAGCGTAAATGCGCAAAACAACGAACAAAGGGATGGCGTAATATTTAAAGTAACCCTCCCGCTGCAAGGATGATATGTAACTAAAGGCGGCTACTTTATAGGTCGTCCTTATTTTTTGCACACCGATTACAATTTAGTACAACTTCTAATGTAACTATTCACTTTTAATTCAGTCGAATGGCCATACCCTACATCATATTAAAGTATTAAATTGAAGGATTACCCATGAAACCATCACTAGAGCGTGAAGAACTAGATTTTATTTTTGACTTATACAGGCCCTCTAAAAAGCCTGAATCTGAAAACGTTAAACCAAAAAGTGCTAATTACAAAGACTTAAGAAAACCCGAAACAGTTAAAAACCAAGGCGTATCGCAGTATTTAGTTTAGATAATTAAAGCACTCACGTTTCATGTTTTTCATTTTGTAAAAATGATTTTATACAGTTTATTTCTGCCAGCTTTACCTCTTCGCCTATTTCTGGGCCTTTTTTGCCATTTTTAAGTGCATTTTGGACTATCTGCTTTTTATCCATTTTTTCTAGTTCGCTAAAAATTGCTCGCAGCTTAGTTGCTTGCGGGTATGGCTTATCAACCAGTGTTTCTCCGCGCCCTTGCGCATCGCATTGGCAAGCTTGAGTAAATGCAATAAATCGCTCAGGGTGCACAAGTGCGTTTAAATTAGTCACGATTAACTTATGAATAGTTTGCGCCCTTAACTGATCAACCGTGTGACACAAAGTATGATTGTCGCTAGTGAGCACACCAATATCACGAAATCGGTTGGGTACTTTTAAACGCTCACAAAATTTTTCAACTACAGCTACACCTTCGCGCTCATGGCTACGTAAATTACCGCGTTTTTTAAAACTCAATGCTTTACCAAAATCATGGGTAAGTGCAGCAAAACGAGTCTCAAGGTTAAAATTCAAATCGGCAGCGCGCCTTAAAACCAGCATAGTATGTATAAATACATCGCCTTCAGGATGATGGTTGACTGGCTGCGGCACACCCTCCATTCGCTCTATTTCAGGAAAAATACCTAAGCCATGTAGCGCTTTAAAATAAAGTTCTGGGTGCTTTTCGCCAAGGGCCTTTTCGGTTTCAAGCCATACACGCTCGGGTACTAAATGATTAAGCTCACCTTTATTTTTAAGCTCACGCATTAATGCATAAGTACTTGGGTGAATACTCCACTGGCTGCCATAGCGCGCTAAAAATCGCGCAATACGCAGTACTCGTACAGGATCTTCTACAAACGCTTGTGTGGTGTGGCGCAATATTTTGTTTTGTAAATCGCTTTGGCCATTGAATGGGTCAATAATGTTGCCATTTTCGTCAAGCGCCATTGAGTTAATGGTTAAATCGCGCCTTGCTAAATCTTCTTCTAGGGTTACATTCGGGCTGGCATCAACCACAAAACCGGTATAGCCTTTACCGCTTTTTCGCTCAGTACGGCCAAGTGCATATTCTTCTTTTGTTTTTGGATGTAAATACACTGGAAAGTCGCTACCTATTGGCACAAAACCAAGTGACTCCATAGTTTGTGGCGTCTCGCCTATCACTACGTAGTCGTTGTCTTTTGATTCTATGTTTAGTAGTTGGTCGCGCACTGCGCCCCCAACAAGATACACCTTATTTAAGCTACTTTTCACTTTATTCCCAATAACACTTGCCCAATTGTTTGACACTAATCATATCATTATTTAAAAAGCTCTGCGGCGTTTGCCAAGCTCGAGTAAGCTCATTACAATGGCGCATTATTTTTAAGTTGTAGCCTCACATTCAATGAAAAACCATTCATCAAAAAAAGAACTTATGTTACTCCCCATTTTATTAGTGGTTATTTTAATGTGCGTGGCGGGTCATTTTTTACTGCAAGCAAACTTTCAAGACAGCAACATGGTTGAGTACATGTTGGCAGCACTGCCATTTGCAATGTTTGGGTTGGTTATTGTGGCATTTAAAATGGCAGCTAAAAGCGAAAAAGATGAGCAAAGCGAGCAGGACTCTTAGTCCTGCGTTGCTGATTTAAAGTACGTGGTAGCCAAACCAGTCTGGCTTTATTGTTTGAGATTGCCCGCTTGGGGTCAGTTTAATATTTAATTGGCTGTCGAGTAGGTCAATGGCAAAGCAGTCATCCACATCGTGTAAATCATCTTTATGAATATGGCTAAGGCCTGCGAGCAAATCACTTTTAGCGCGTTGTTTGGCCTCATTGCTACTACTTGCAACATACAGTGCAAAGTCGTGTTGCTCAGCCATAGAGTCACTTCTGTAAGCGCCTAAATTAACAAAATAAAGCTGCTTATTTTGCTCAACATAGGTATCAACTACTTCTACTTTAAAGCCATCAATATGGTTTATGGTCATAAAGCTGTCCATATGGACGCTATTTTTATCGCCCACCCATTGGCTTTTTAACTTTGAGTAGGTTTGCTCTATATTCTCCCCTACTACAAAGCGAATATCGTGCATTTCTATATGGCAGCCTTGAATTCGCCCACCTAAATACACCATAAATAACTGCATTTGCTTACCTTTATAAATTATCTACATCAATATTGTGTTTTTTAATCAGTTTATAAAAGTCTGAACGGTTACGTTTAGCAAGCTTTGCGCCTTCGGCTACATTGCCACCGGCCATTTTTAAAGTATTGATTACGTAGTCGCGTTCAAACTCTTTTTTAGCGTCATTAAGTGATAACGGCTCTACATTTTTTTCGTTACTATTAAGGGCTGCCAACACTAAATGTTCTGATATTACTTCGCTTGGCGTTAATGCAACAACTTGCTCTACTACGTTTTGCAATTGGCGAATATTACCTGGCCAATCGTAGCGTACAAGCGCATGCATGGCATCGCTTGCAAAACGTTTTTCGCTTTGATTCATACGTTTGGCAATACTTGCGCTAAAATGCTGTGCAAGTAAGCTTATGTCTTCACGGCGCTCATGAAGTGGCGGTAGTTTTAAGTTAACAACATTTAAGCGATAATATAAATCTTCCCTAAATTGCTGATTTAAAATCGCATCCGGTAAGTTTTTATGAGTTGCAGACACGATTCGCACATCAATAGGAATTTCTTCTTGAAAACCCACCGGGCGAATGGTTTTTTCTTGAAGTACTCGCAGTAACTTAACTTGTAAGTTAAGTGGCATATCACCAATTTCATCTAAAAATAACGTGCCGCCCTGCGCTTGTTGAAATAAACCTTGGTGATCTTTCACAGCACCTGTAAATGAGCCTTTTTTATGGCCAAATAATTCAGACTCTAAAAGCTCCCCTGGTACAGCGCCGCAGTTAATAGCCACAAATGGCCCTTCGCTTACATGACTGTGTTGGTGAATCGCCTGTGCAAGTAGCTCTTTACCTGTACCACTTGCACCAGAGATAAGTACATTAACTTGTGTTGGCCCAAGTAATTTTACTTGCTCAAGCAAATGCAGCATAGCCCCGCTGCGTGTCACAATATTACTTTTTGGAATAACTTCATCGGCGTTAACGCCATGTATTTCTATGGCTTTTGCAAGGCTGTCGAATAGCTCGTCTTTATCTACTGGTTTTGTTATAAAAGCAAAAATACCTTGTTTAGTGGCTTCAACCGCATCAGGAATAGATCCATGAGCTGTCATCATAATAACGGGCAATGCTGGGTAGCGGCTTTGCAGTTGGCGATGTAGTGTCATGCCATCCATTTCATCCATACGCAAGTCGGTTATTACCGCATCAAACACTTGGCTTTTGAGTATTTGCAGTGCCGTAATACCACTTTCGCAAGTAGTTACTTCATAGTCTTTAGACTCGATACGAATAGCCAGTAATTTTAATAAGCTGGCGTCGTCATCAACCAATAATACTTTTGCGCCTTGCGGCTTTTTTTCGGCCATAATTACTGCTCCTTGGTATCTTCGCGCAATAAAAGTTGCTGCTCTATAGTTGCTAATGACGAGAGGGTTTCTTGCATTTTATCATTTAGTGCTTGTTGCTCTTTTTTGGCATTTATTTGCATTGTTACTTGCTGCTTTTGCAACCATAAATATTGCTTTATATCGTCAGGCCAAAAGTAAGCTAAATCGAGCTTTAGTAATTTACTCATAACCGCATTAGGATCAGTATTTACGTTTAAGCACATGTATTTAAAAAAGTGTTTAAGTTCTGTCTCACCTAAGTAAGTTTGCTTAACCTGCGCAACTTTAAAACCGCCACATTGATTAGCATGCCAAGCAATAACTTGCTCTGCAGGTGGATAGGTCGGATCGCTTTTAGGGCGTGCTTTTGGGCTAGGCAGTGTGCTTTTATTTTTTGTTGTTGTATCAGCTACTGGCGCAGGCGAGGACACCACACTTTGTTGTTGTGCGTTATTTGTTTCACACCCAGATAAAATAATAGTACTGCTCAGCACACATAAAATAGCCATTAAACGCGAGCGCATGCTAGTTAACTCCTTGATTTATTGTTATGGGAATTTTTATTAAAAATTGGCAACCATGAGGTTCATTATGCTCAACGCTTAATTTACCCCTTAATTGCTCTACCGACTCTTTAACTATGGTTAAACCTAAGCCACTGCCTTGCAGCGTAACATCTTTATTATGTTTACCTTGGTAAAATGCGCCGAAAATCTGTGTTTTTTCTTGCTCTTTAATACCACAGCCATGGTCTATTACTTTTATATTTAGCTGGCTTTGCTCAAGCGCTAAATCTATAGCTACGTGCTGCCCTTGCTCTGAAAACTTTAAGCCATTTGAAATAAGCTGTATTAAAATCATTTCTATTAATTCACTAGGCAGAGCAAGCGGTTTATTTGGTAAGTTATTTTGCCACTGAAGTGTTTGATTTCGGGCACTTAAACGATGTTCAAAATGACTATTAATTTTGTTAATTAAATAGCTAAACTCTACTTCACTTAAACTATCTTTGCTGGTACGAATTGCATTGTAACTAAGTAGGCTATCAATCATGGTTCGCAGACGCACCATTGACTGACTAATCAGTTCAAGTACTGCTTTTTGCTCGTCGGTTACAGGGCCTACAATTTCATCACTTAAAAGGTCAGTTCCTTCGACCATTGAAGCAAGCGGTGTTTTTAGCTCGTGTGTAACATGGCGTAAAAAAGTGTCTTTTTGCTGCTCAAGTACGTGCAGCTGCTCTTGCACCCACTGCAGCTTATTACCAAGCTCAACTAACTCTGCTGAGCCATGAACGGCTATTTTTTGCTGCCAATGCCCTTGTCCTAATTTATCGATTACTGAAGTTAAGCCTTTAAGGCGCTTACTAATACGCCATAAAAAACCGCCGCCCACAATTAGAGTTAGCGGAATAAGTGCCACCAGCCAATTTATAAATGAAGACTGCAATGAAGAAAGCTCATTTTGATTGTTCTCTATTTGCTCTGCATTTACGTCGCGAAGCCATATGGTCAGCTCTGCAACTAAGTCACTAATAGGTAAAAATAAATCTGCTTGCTGCTGTTTTTCCTCTACTAATTGAGTATGAGCTGCTTGTAAGATGTGCGCTAAGCGTTGCCAATTAGCGTTGTAATCGGCTGATGAGCTAAATTGGGTTAACTCATCAATACTTTGCAGCGATGTTTGCCATTTATCTACAATTAGATCATCAAGAGATTCACTTTTTAAAACCCAGTTTTGCCGAGTCGCACGCTCTAAACTATTGAGCTCTTGCTTTAAAGTATTGAATGATTTGGTAACGTGATAATTGTCACTGACTATTTGCTGAGTAACGGCGAGTTGTTTATTAAGTGCATTTAAAAACACAATTACCACTAACGAAAGTGGTAATAAAGATAACAACATACTTATTACAAACTGACCGATTAAGTTAGGGCGCCAATTAAGTAATGCATGGTATTTTTTAGCCATAGTTGCTGGCATTGTGTTTAGTCCTTTGCTTTTTAGTATCTATTATCAGGCTTTTACCTTATACCCTAGCTGAATCAGTAATTATATTTAATACGTTCAAGCCCTATTACGCCTTAACTGTTGCCAAATGGCAACAACGTAAGCTATTGATATAGTTGCCATACAAAGCAATGCAGTTAAAAGTGTTGCAAAAATCACACAAAGCTCTGTAAAAATTTCTTACCGCAAGAACAAAAAACACATAAACATTTGATTATTAACAAAAATAAATGTTGGCATTGTTTTTGTAATAGCTAATCTAAATTTATTTAATAAGGAAATAATTATGAACAACCGCCTTTTAGTGATCTCATCATTAGCTGCTTTAGGCTTTTTAAGCGCAAGCGCCTTGGCAATGGACGTTCAAGCCACTTTTAATGAACTAGATAAAGACAGCAACGGTACTTTAAGTGAAGCCGAAGCTGGTGAAGACGCAGTGCTTCACGAAAATTTTTCGCAAATCGACACCAACCAAGATGGTCAGTTGTCGCTAAACGAATTCAAAAAGTTCATTCAATAACTCATTAAATAAGGAATGTGATTATGAAACAACTTATAGCCGCTTTTTCGTTAATGTTTTTAGCCATTAGCGCAACCGTATTGGCGTCGCCAATGCATGTTCGATTTGCTCATTTAGATAAAGACATGGACGGACAAATTACACTTGCTGAAGCAAAGCAAGACAAAGAAGTAATGAGACAATTTGCTGATTTAGATGAAGATGGCGATGAAAAGGTTTCAAAAAAAGAATTTGAAAGTTTTAAGCCATAACTTGCTTTAGTTAGTTAAGTTTCACTTAAGATAGTTACTGTTAAAGTAGAATTAAAAGCATTTGCCATAATCCCTGAGGGAGTGTGTAAACGGATTTAATGTTGGGAATTAAATTACGGCAAGTGCTTTTTCTCTTTCCTGTAGCCAAATTAAAACACATCTTTTGGAAGGAATACCATGAAGATACTTACATTTGTATCAAGCCTATTTTTGCTTTTTAGCTTTAATGCCGCTGCACTTGATGTAAAACAACGCTTTGATCATCTCGATAGCAATAAAAGTGGCTACCTAACCCAAGATGAACTTGAACCTCAACCGCAACTTTTGAGCACGTTTGTGATGTGGGACAAGAACCAAGATAACCAAATTTCGTTAGTCGAATTTAAAAATTATCTCACTAATAACCTCTACTAAGTGATTTGTATGAAAAACATAAGCTATATGGCGCTCTTCGCGTTTAGTATTTTTAGCGCAGCTACCTTTGCAGCCAACAACAATATTGCAGAGCAATTTAAAAAATTAGATAGAAACAAAAATGGCTTTTTATCTCGAGCAGAAACCGCAATAGATCCCGCCTTATGGTCACGCTTTGCAAGCTATGATAAAGACAAAGACAGCCGACTTTCACTTAGCGAATACGGCATATATGCAAGTAAGTAATAATTCAAAAGTTATGGCTAGGTTATTGCCTAGCCTGAAATTTATTATGGTTAGTAATAAAACTTACGAGCAGGACAATTTTTTAGATACTCTTCGCCTGTCGGTTTTGGCGTGAGTGAATAATCCAGTCTAATATTTGTTAGTACTGGTTGCTTATTTGTATTTTGAGGGGCTGCCTTCCAACGCCACAACTTGACAGCTTTAAGAGAGCTTTGATCAAACACACCTTCTGGGTATGAAGAAATGACCTTATAACCTTGCGCTTTACCTTGTGAATTAATGACTGCCACAAGCTCGACACACCCTGTAATGCCTTTTTTAGCGGCTTTAGCCGGATAGATTGGCTCTACCCTTTTTTTGTTTAGCCAGTATTCTTTTTCTGTATCACGTAATTCTGGAGTAGATAAGTCTAAATAATTAAGCTTAGATATATCTTCTGAAGAATCTGTAGTTGAACTGCATGCACTAAGTAAGGCAGTCATTGGAAATATAAAGTATAGAGCTTTCATAGCAACTCCTTATGCGTTAATAAATCGTTAATACTAGGTAGTATTCACATAAATTACCTAATACGCAACCAAAAAATAATATGGTATTACTCACCTCTCACATTGGTATTATAAATTTTGGTTTGCTAGTGTTAACGCACAAACAATAAAAAATAATACCTTATGCAACTCAAAACATTGATAAAACCACTGCTACTAGCAACCATATTAGCTAGTTCGTGCCACGCTATTGCTCAAACCAAAATTATATACAACGCAAACGGCTACACACCTTTATACAAAGGTGAAGTACAGCAATTTTCTACCCTTGTTATTAAAAATGGTAAGGTAATAAACCTAGGCGGAGATGCCCTTAAAAATAGCTTTCCTAATGCGAAACTAATTGATGCACATGGCAACACCTTGCTACCTGGTTTGATTGACGCGCACGGCCATGTAATTGGCCTTGGCGACAACTTATCGCAATTAGATGTACGAGGTGCAAAATCGGTTGATGACGTTACTTCAAAATTAAAAGAGTTTGCTAAAGATAAACAAGGCTGGATTGTAGGCCGAGGCTGGAACCAAGAGCTTTGGAGCGATACCCGCTTTCCAAGCGCTAAAGACTTAGACAAAATAGTTAACGACCGCCCTGTTGTACTTTCACGCGTTGACAGCCACGCTATTTGGGTAAATAGCAAAGCGCTTGAACTTGCAGGCATAACCGCCACAACCGAAGCGCCTGAAGGCGGTGAAATAATAAAAGATGAGTTTGGCAATCCTACTGGCATATTTGTTGATAAAGCCGAAGCGCTAATTACAAAACATATGCCAGCTCCTTCAAAAGAAGATATTAGTAATTCACTAGATGCAGCCGGCAAGCACTTATTAAGCTTAGGCATTACCTCAACACACGATGCAGGTATTGATAAAACCACATGGCAAGTTTACAAAGAACGTGGCGACTTAGGTAATTTACCACTTAGAATTGTGGCTATGTTAAGCGGTGCAAGTCCAGATTTAGAAGAAATGCTAAAAGCAGGCCGCTACCATGACAAAAATGACTTTATGGAAATTCGCAGTGTTAAAGTATATGCCGATGGCGCACTAGGATCTCGTGGCGCTGCCCTTATTGAAGAATATGCAGACAGAGCAGGCCATCATGGTTTAATGCTTGAAACACAGCAAAAGCTCGAGTCTATTTTCACTCAAAGCTTTAAAAGCGGCTTTAGCGCAAATACGCACGCTATTGGTGATAAAGCAAATAAGGTAGTTCTTGATGCCTATCAAAATGTATTTAAAAAAACTGGCGGAATACTTCTTCGAAACCGAATAGAGCACGCGCAAATTGTAAAGCCTGACGATATTCCTCGCTTCAAAGCATTGAAAATAATTCCATCTATGCAACCTGTTCATGCTACTTCAGATATGCACATGGCAGAGCAGCGTTTAACTGACAAACAACTAAGCGGTGCTTATGCTTGGCAAACATTTTTAAAACAAGGTTCGGTAGTGGCTGCAGGGTCTGATTATCCTGTAGAACTGGCAAACCCATTTGATGGCCTATATTCAGCTATTACACGGATGGATCATAATAAATTGCCTGAAAACGGCTGGCGTGCAAGTGAAGTACTTAATAGAGAAGATGCATTACGTGCATTCACGCTAGGCGGTGCTTATGCGGCGCATCAAGAGTTTAAAGTTGGCAGCTTAGAGAAAGGTAAATGGGCTGACTTTATTTTAATAGACAAAGACTACTTTAAAGTACCCGTTGAAGAAATTTATAACACTCATGTACTACAAACATGGATTGCCGGTAAGCTTAAGTACGAAAAAGAGGTAAGCGGTAAATAAAACCAAAAAAGGGTTAACTCACGTTAACCCTTTTTAGTACCACCGAATAGTTTAGCTTTTTGCCTGAACTACTTTTGGCTGGCGATATAATTTAATAATATGATACATGTTTACTAGCGCAAGTAAGCCATTAGTAAAAATAACAGGTACGGCGTCAATTGCCACACCATAAGCTGTAAAAACAATACAGCCAAACATGTTATACCAACGTAGTTTAACTACATCGGTCATTGTTAACGATGCAACCAATAAAGCTGATGCAATATAACCTAAATATTCCCAACTCAATTGTTCTCTCCTAGGCTTTAGGTTAGCATTACATTACTGCTAACTTATGGCACTTATAAGTATTGCAAAGTGTTAAATAAAAAAGCTAACTTGCATAAAAACCCAAAAAAGTTTGCTGGTGGTTGCCAACAACTTCCTAAATCATTACACGGGAAATGAAGGTAAAATAATACATTTAGCAAGGCTAGATGTAATTGCAAGTTAGCGTAAATTCTTAGAGCTTTAATGTTAACGTCATTAGGGTGTAATAAATAGGACAATTGTCCGAAGAGCATATTGATGTTTCAATACCATTTTTCTAGTTACCTTGTTGAACAACTTCTTACCTTTGCGGGTAGTAGTTATCAGCAATCAAAAAAAGAAGTGCTGATCCACCAAGATCAGCCTTTAAGCAAGCTTGTGCTTGTACGCAGTGGCACTGTGTCGTTTAGTTACGATGTAGGCAACGGACGCCGCCTGCTGTTAGGTCAATTGGATTGCAACAATACGTTGATAGGCGAAATAGAAGCGCTTAACAATAACCCGTGTATTTATACTGTTACGTGTTTTAGTGACGTAACCTATAACTTAATTGAATTACGACATTGGCGAGCACTACTACTCGAAAAGCCAGAACTTAGCTTATACACAGCACAAACTATTGCGGCTAAGTTTCAGGAAAACCAAAAAATCAATTTAGATAAGTTATTACTACCTCTGAGCTACAACATAGCTAAGGATTGCTTATTAAGAGCCGAGAACAACAACCCTACGCTTCTAAGAGCTTACCCCACAGTAAATGCCGAAGCCGAACGCTTTGCAACCACTGAGCGAGCTTACAGACGCGTTGTGACTGAACTCGTTGAAAAAGATCTCGTGCAAAGAAGTACTCATGGTTTGCAGGCGGTCGACATTCCTAAGCTTAGCGAATATGTTGATAGCTTTGCTCAACTTTAAGTTATTTAAAATTTACTCATAAAAAAAGGCCTCAACGGCCTTTTTTTATGAGTAATATCACGTCGCTATTTTTCTAATAAAATATCGTGAATTTTAGCTAGATCAGATTTACCTTCGATGATTTCATCAGGCGTTAAACCCGATAGCTCATGTGGGAACACTAACCATTCTTCCGACTCATGAATGTAGTAATCTGGAATAGTATCTACTTTTGAGTTTTTAGGTTTGTAGTACGGGCACGCAATACGAATGTCGCTAGGTAGGTTTAAACGCATTAACTCAGAAAGCTTTTCTTTAAGAGCGACAATACTGCGGCCTGAGTCAAATACATCATCAACAATTAGTAACGAGTCACCCGCATTCGCGTTTTCTACAATGTAGTGTAAACCGTGTACTTTAATTTCTTTTGATTGTTTACCAATGCCGTAATAAGACGAAGTACGAACCGCAATATGGTCGGTTTCAATACCTTTGTAATCGTAATATTCTTGCACAGCAATACCTATTGGTGCACCACCTCGCCAAATACCAATAATAAAGTCTGGACGAAAGCCGTCTTTATAAACTTGTGCCGCTACGCGGAATGAATCTTCAAGTAGCTGTTGAGCTGTGATGTAGCACTTATCTGACATAGTTAGAACCCCAGTGGTGAGTATAACATTTGAGTGAAGGCTCTTTAGCCAATAAATAAACACTCAAACAGGTATTGGCGCAGGATTTTACCGTAAATAAAAAAAAATTGCTTGCCTGTAAATAATAAAATAGGCACCAAAGGGTGCCTATTTAAAGTATTAAAAGCCTATTTTACGTATTATTAAGCTTTTTCTAACAATGTACGAGCAACTGTTCTCATGCCTTGAGTTGTTGCACCCGCAGCCCATTGACTAGTGCTGCCCATATTAAATGCAGCAGCTAAATCTATGTGTACCCAACCTTTACCATCGTTTGGTACAAAGCGTGATAAAAAGCCTGCCGCGTTTGATGCGCCGCCGTAACCGCCACCTTTTTGAGCACGGCTATTAGCCGTATCAGCGTATGGTGATGGGCAATTTTGCTGGTGCCACTTTTCAAGTGGTAATGGCCATGCCGCTTCCATTTCTTGAGACGCAAAATCTTCTACTTCGCGAACTAGCTCTTTATCAAGTGCAAATAAAGCGTTGTACTCTTGTCCAACAGCAACAAGTGCAGCGCCCGTTAACGTAGCGGCATCAATAATTAATGGTGCACCCGTTTCGCCTGCAGCCATTAAGCCATCGGCAAGTACTAATCGTCCTTCTGCATCGGTATTTACAATTTCAACCGTCGTGCCGTTTTTGTAAGTTAAAATATCGCCTAACTTGTATGCATGACCAGAGATTAAGTTCTCTGCACAACATAAAAATAGTTTAATGCGTTTTTCTACACCACGATTAATAGCCAATGCTAAACCTGCGGTTACAGTTGCTGCACCGCCCATGTCGCACTTCATACCAAGCATACCTTCGCTTGACTTGATTGAATAACCACCAGAGTCAAATGTAATACCTTTACCTACTAGAGCTGCACTTACTGGTGCATTTTCATCGCCTGTAGGGTTGTAATCAAGCTCAAGTAATACAGGAGGGCGAACACTGCCACGGCCAACCGCATGAATGCCAATCCACTGTTGCTCTAATAAGGCATCACCTTTAATGATTTGGTAACTTACGTGCTCAGGCGCTAATGATTGAATAAATTCAGCTGCTTTTTCAGCAAGGCTCTCTGGGTAAATGTCATCAGCTGTGCCATTTACCATTTCACGTGCCCATGTAGCCGAGGCTTTTAAATGTGCAAGCTCTTTAATATCTGACTGTGCGTTATCTGTAAATTCAACACCATCTAATAACTTTGGTGTCACAAAGCCTTGGTAAAAAGCCCACTGGCTTTCGGTGCACCATGCATCACCAGCTAATACAACGCTTTTTACGCCTTGGTTAGCAATAGTACGCGCTGCTTTTTGAACATTTTTTAATGTTTCTTGCTCAGATAAATGAACCGTTGCGCCTTGCTCGTTAAAAGACAACGTGGCGCTTTCGCCCCAATGACTCGGTGCTGCGTGTTCGCTTAGTTGAACAACAAATTTTTCACTCATGTTAGAATATCCTTGCACTTAAATGTGCCAACGAGTTTACTATAGTGCGCACAAGTTCCCAACAGCTTGAGATAAATAACATAAACCTACGTACCAACTGCGTTTAGTATTGGAATATTTAATGAAATACAGCCCAGCCCTACAAAGCGCGACCTTATTAAAGCGCTACAAACGTTTTTTAGCCGACCTACAACTTGAAGATGGCAGCGAGTTTACCGCTCATTGTGCCAACACAGGCAAAATGACCGGCTGTGCAGAACCTGGCTTTAGCGCTTTTTATTCAACCAGCGACAACGCCAAGCGAAAATACCCACAATCATTAGAGCTGACCAAAAATAGTTTATCGCAACTTATTTGTGTAAATACAGCCATTGCTAATAAAGTGGTTGAAGAGGCTATAAACAACAATGTTATTACTGAGCTTAATGGCTATGAGCAACTGCAAAGCGAAGTAAAGTACGGCAGTGAAAATAGCCGCATAGACTTTTTACTTACCGATAGCAGTAAAAGTGATTGCTACGTTGAAGTAAAGTCGGTCACATTACTAAGTCAAAGTGACCCGCAAAGCGCTCAAGGCTATTTTCCGGATGCGCAAACGCTGCGTGGGCAAAAACATATTCGCGAACTCATTGAAATGATCGAACAAGGCCACCGTGCAGTATTACTGTTCGCTGTATTGCACGAAGGGATAAATAAAGTGAGCGGAGCTGCAGATATAGATGAAAAGTATAACGCACTATTAAACCACGCTATTAGTAAAGGTGTTGAGGTTTTAGTTTATAAGGCAAGCATTAGCGCCAACGAAATAATACTCAATGAGAAAATTGCATTTATAGCTAACTCGTAAAAATATGAGTCTATAATGCTTAAAATTAAAAATTTAACTTGTTTTTAAACTTTTTGCCCATATTAATAGGCAAGTTTTAGAAAGCGAAAATGCGGCTATTAAAAGAACAATTAGCAAAAAATGTGCTTTTTAGCCGCAAAATATGGTTGAAGCTAATTCGATTAATCAAAAATAAATTTGCCTAGGGTATAAGATTCTGCTATTTATACCGCCGGCTAATGCTGAGGCATTAAATTAAGGATTTAGGAGAGAGTTATGCCAGACCAAAAAAGACATGGTTTATTGGCTCAGGCCGGTTTAGAACCATACCAAGAAAAGCCGGGCGAAGAGTATATGAATGAAGCACAACGTGCTCATTTTAAAGCGATTTTAGAAGCATGGCGCAACGATTTACGTAACGAAGTTGACCGCACAAAATCGCATATGCAAGACGAAGCTGCTAACTTTCCTGATCCAGTTGACCGCGCTGCGCAAGAAGAAGAGTTCTCTTTAGAACTAAGAACTCGTGACCGCGAACGTAAACTGATCAAAAAAATTGAAAAGACAATCAATTTAATTAAAGAAGACGATTTTGGCTTTTGTGAATCATGTGGCATCGAAATTGGCATTCGCCGCTTAGAAGCGCGTCCAACTGCTGATTTATGTGTAGATTGTAAAACACTTGCAGAAATCAAAGAAAAACAAGCTGGACGCGGTTAATTAACCAATATTAATTAACTATGTCTCCTACAGCCGTTACCACGCCTTTGCGTGACTATCGCGGTCGTTTTGCACCGTCTCCTTCTGGGCCATTACACTTTGGCTCACTTGTGGCGGCTGTGGGTAGCTTTCTTGATGCTAAAGCTAACCAAGGAAAGTGGTTAGTACGTATAGAAGACATAGATACTACGCGCGTGGTCAAAAACGCCGACTCCGATATTTTACACACCTTACAAGCCTACGCCCTCAACTGGGATGAACCCGTTGTATATCAAACGCAGCGCTTAGATTTATACCAAGATATTACTCAGTCACTTTTAAAACAAAATCTTACTTATGCATGTCGTTGTACTCGTAAACAAATAAAAGCCATTGGTGGCATTTATCAAGGACATTGCAAGTCACTTAATCATGATACAACTACAGGTGCACTACGCCTTACTCAGCAATACCCCACTACTCATTTTAGCGATTTAATACAAGGTGATATAAACGTAAATAAAGCCCTCGCCGTTGAAGATTACCTTATAAAGCGAAGTGATGGATTATTTGCATACCAGCTTGTTGTTGTTGTTGATGATATTGACCAAGGTATCAATCGTATTGTTAGAGGCGCGGATTTAATTGAACCAACAGCAAGGCAAATAAGTTTATTTAAACAACTTAACAGCCCTACTCCTGAGTTTGCCCATTTACCTTTAGCGGTTGCAGAGCCAGGCTTTAAACTCTCTAAACAAAATTACGCACCTGCAATTAGTAAACAAAACCCAAAACCTGCTTTAATCAGTGCGTTTGAATTTTTAGGTTTGCCCATCAGCACCGATTTATTAGATTTAAATATTGAACAATTAATTGCGTGGGGAGTTAAAAACTTTAGCTTAAAGCAAGTACCTAAAGTGCCTGAAATACAAATTTCTCAACATCCTACTCACCAAGCAGTCCAATTTACGCATTTAAGCAAATAAAATAGCTAAAAACGGCTTAATTTCAACACATCAACTTAATTTTTAAACCCTGCTGGTATATGATAGCCGCCTAAATATATGCTAATTATGTTAAGCAGCCAGTAATACGTTTTAACGCCTATACTTGCTGCAGTTTTGATTGCAATACAGAGCCAATCAACACCTTCTGTAGGAGACAGATTATTATTTCCAAGCTTTTTCAATTTTGCAGGCAGATTATTGGCCCAAGTACCAATACTGAAAGTGCCGCTGTAAGTAGCGAACCGTTAGTGATCCCGCGTGGTGAGCATGGTATTTCTCGCAAACAATTTAGCCCAAATGCAATCAAAGTATTATACCGCTTAAAAGACGGTGGTTACGATGCCTACCTAGTTGGTGGTTGTATTCGCGATATATTGTTAGGTCAACAGCCAAAAGATTTTGACGTAGTAACAAACGCAACGCCTGATCAGGTAAAAAAGCTTTTTAGAAACTGTCGCCTTATTGGCCGCCGCTTTCGTTTAGCGCACATTGTATTTGGTCGCGAAATTATTGAGGTAGCCACAATGCGCGGGCACCACGAAGCGCAAGAAGACAAAAACCAAATAAGCCAATCAAGTAATGAAGGGCAATTATTGCGCGACAACGTTTTTGGTAGTATTGAAGAAGACGCCGAGCGCCGTGACTTTTCAATCAACGCTTTGTATTACTCAATTAACGATTTTAGCATTCACGATTACGCTAACGGCTTAGCTGCAATTAAAGCAAAGCAAATTGAGCTAATTGGCGATCCTGAAACACGTTACCGTGAAGACCCTGTTCGTATGCTACGAGCGGTACGCTTTGCTACAAAACTTGATATGAGCATTGCACCTAATAGCGAAAAGCCAATTACTGCACTTGCCAGCTTACTTGATAACATTCCGCCTGCGCGTTTGTTTGAAGAAGTACTTAAACTGTTTTTAAACGGTAAAGCCGAAGCTAACTTTTTAATGTTACGTCAATACGGTTTATTTAAATCGCTATTTCCTGAACTTGATAAAATTTTAGATAAAAATCCAAACGGTCTTGAAACTGCTTTTATTCAGCAAATGTTTCAAAACACCGATAAACGCATAAATGCTGATAAAAAAGTAACACCCGCTTTTGTATTTGCCGCGTTACTATGGTTTCCGCTACTTGAACGTACTAAAAAGATTCAAAACCAAGAGCAACTTTCTGAATACGACGCCTTTGCACAAGCAATGAATAAAGTACTTAGCGATAATTCACAGCATATTGCTGTACCAAAACGCTTTACCTTAGGTGCTCGCGACATTTGGCATATTCAACATCGTTTAGATAAACGAGCAGGTCAACGTGCTTACAGACTAACGCAACAGCCTCGCTTTAAAGCAGCTTACGACTTTTTATTATTACGCGTAGATGCAGGCGAAACACAACATAGCGAATTAGCGCAGTGGTGGACTCAATACTTAAGCCAAGATATTAACGGTCAAAAAGAGATGGTGAAAAACTTAGGTCATCAAGGTGGACCTAAGCCACGTAAACGCCCTCGTCGCCGTAATACAAAAAAGCCAACTGAGTAAAAACATGCAGCGTGTTTATTTGGGTTTAGGAGCCAACCTAAACTCACCAAAAGAGCAGCTTGATAACGCAGTAACAGCGCTTAAAAAGCTGCCTAATTGCGAATTTATAAACGTATCGCATTACTATGCAAGTAAACCTATGGGCCCGCAAGATCAGCCCGATTACGTTAACGCAGTAGCCTGTATAAAAACATCCCTTGAGCCAGAGCAATTACTTGATTTAACTCAAGCAATTGAACTTGAGCACGGCCGTGTTAGAAAGGCCGAACGTTGGGGGCCGCGCACGCTAGACATAGACACGCTACTTTTTGGCCAGCAGATTATTAATACGACCCGTTTAACTGTGCCACATTATGGTTTATGCGAACGTGAGTTTGTAGTTTATCCGTTACTAGAACTTGCACCCGAACTTATTTTACCAAGCGGTATTGCATTAAAAACCATTGCAGATGGTTTACCGCTCAACGACCTACAACAATTACCTCTGTAATTAACCAAGGCTTTAGCCTGCGAGGAATATTATGTCTAAAATAACCGTGTCTACTTTAAATAAAATGAAAGCAGAAAATAACAAAATCACTGCGCTAACGGCCTACGATGCCAGCTTTGCTAAGTTATTTCATGATAACGGCGTAGAAGTTATTTTAGTGGGTGATTCTTTAGGTATGGTACTTCAAGGTGGCGACGACACGCTTGGTGTAACTAATCAAGATATCGCCTATCACACACGTTGTGTACGCGCAGGTAGCCGTGAGCTATTTGTTATTGCCGATTTACCATTTATGACCTATTCAAGTGTAAGTGACACCTGTAAAAATGCCGCAGAGCTAATGCGTGCTGGCGCAAATATGGTAAAGCTTGAAGGTGGCGAATGGCTATACGACAGCATTAAAACGCTCACTCAGCAAGGTATTCCGGTATGTGGTCATTTAGGACTTACACCTCAATCGGTGCATGTATTTGGTGGTTTTAAAATTCAAGGCCGTGAAGACGACAAAGCACAAAAAATGATTGATGATGCAAAAGCGCTTGAAGCAGCTGGCGCGCAATTATTAGTACTAGAATGTATTCCAAGTGCCCTTGCTAAACGTATTACTGATGCGATTAACATACCTACTATTGGTATTGGCGCAGGAAGTTTAACCGATGGTCAAATATTAGTAATGCACGACCTTGTGGGTATTTCAGCAGGTTACATACCTAAATTTTCTAAAAACTTTTTGCTCGAAACTGGCAACATGCCACAAGCCGTTCAAAAATATTGTACAGACGTTAAAAGTGGCGCGTTCCCTAGCGCCGAACACGAGTTTAAATAATGCAGTCAATTACAGAAATCAAATCATTACGTAGTCAAATTAAAGCATGGCGCCAAGCAGGTCTTAGCGTGGCATTAGTGCCAACCATGGGTAACTTACACCGAGGACATTTTTCGCTTGTAGAAAAAGCAAAAACATTGGCCGATAAGGTAGTCGTAAGCATTTTTGTAAACCCAATGCAATTTGGCGCAAATGAAGATTTAGATAACTACCCGCGTACACTCAATGAAGATAAACAAGGTCTTGCCGACCTTGAAACAGATATTGTATTTACCCCAAGCGTAGACACCATTTACCCTAACGGTTTAGGTGCACAGAGCTTTGTTGACGTACCCGATATATCTATGGGTTATTGCGGCGGCTCACGCCCTGGTCACTTTAGAGGAGTCGCAACTGTTGTTACTAAGCTATTTAACTTAGTACAGCCAGATTATGCCTGCTTTGGTGAAAAAGATTTTCAGCAGCTGCAAGTTATTAAAACCATGACCCGCGACTTATCAATACCAGTTGAAGTTATTGGCGTACCTACGATGCGAGAAGTCTCAGGCCTTGCCATGAGCTCGCGTAACGGATACCTATCGGCCGATCAAAAAACGACGGCTACAGTGCTTTTTAAAACCTTAAACGAATGTGCAGAGCAAATAAAAAGCGGTAATAAAGATTTTATTGCACTGAGTAATAGCGCTAAGCAAAACTTAGAAGCGGCAGGTTTAAAACCTGACTATTTTGAGATAGCTCAACGAGATACATTAAAAGCTGCTACACTCGAAGATACACAATTTGTTATTTTAGCCGCAGCCTTTTTAGGCAGTGTTAGATTAATAGACAACTTACAAGTTGTTATTTAATACCCATTCGCTAATTAAGTAATCTATTTTGAGAGTGGAAATCGTGTTGATAGCTAGGAAAAACTCGTTATTGAGTTGTTCTCGGCAATTACTCCTGTATTGCTCTAACTTCTGCATCTATGCAGTCGTAAATGAGGATTTTAACGCAGGTAGCGACACGTTCAGCCCCAAGATGATTAAGTATTATCGCGGATTGGTATAACACTTTAGCGAGCGACTTTAAGGATAAGATAAGCATGCAAACTTTACTAAAATCAAGCGTAGTTGCCCTTACTTTTGTACTATTAGCAGGTTGTCAAAACCAAGTTGAAAACCCTGAAATGAACCAGTGTGCTCAACAAAACTACCAGTGCGAAACCAGCTGTGAACAACAAACAACTGCTGAAAGTTTAAAAAAACAAGTATGCTCGGGAAAATGTGTAGAAAGCTATAACCAGTGTAAAGTACAAGCCGAAAAATTAGGTAGCTTATAGTTTAGTGTTAAATTATAAATACAAAAAAACCGCTCTTTGAGCGGTTTTTTATTAGCTTAGATTTATATTATAAACCAAGCTTTTTAAGTTCAACTTCTACTAACTTAGCAGATAGTGGTACGTAACCATCTTTTTCAACGATTTTTTGACCGTCTTTAGAAAGTACCATTCTCAAGAACTCTGCTTCAATTGGCGAAAGTGGCTTGTTAGGGTGCTTATTCACGTAAAGGTATAAAAAGCGAGACAGTGGGTATTTACCTTGCGCAACGTTTTCAAGTGTTGCATCTACAAAGTTAGTGCCCTTTTTAGCTAGTGGCACAGTACGTACACCTGACGTTTTGTAACCAATACCTGAGTAACCAATAGCGTTTAATGACGAAGAGATTGACTGCACTACAGATGCAGAACCAGGTTGCTCGTTTACGTTGTTGCGGAAATCACCTTTACATAGTGCTTTCTTTTTAAAGTAACCGTAAGTACCAGATACAGAGTTACGTCCGTATAATTGAATGTCTTTTGCAGCCCAGTCGCCAGTTAAGCCAACATCGCTCCAACGGTTAACTTGCTCAGACGCACCACATTTACGAGTAGAAGAAAAAACAGCATCTACTTGATCAATACGAAGACCTTCAATTGGGTTATCTTTGTGTACAAATACCGCGAGTGCATCAATTGCTACACGTACTTCAGTTGGTTTGTAACCGTAACGCTTTTCGAACGCTTCGATTTCTTTTGATTTCATTTTACGGCTCATAGGTCCCATATTTGAGGTACCTTCGGTAAGCGCCGGTGGAGCAGTTGAAGAACCTGCAGCCTGAATTTGAATGTTTACATTTGGGTAAATACGTTTGTACTCTTCAGCCCAAAAAGTCATCATGTTGGCTAACGTATCAGAACCTACAGATGAAAAGTTACCTGAAACACCGTTAATTTTTTGATATTCAGGAATTGCTTTATCAAGTGCAACAGCCTGCGCAGATACTAAAGTTGTAACAGCCACACCCATTGCGGCAACTAAATTTTTAAATTTCATGTGGGGTTCTCCGATTTGTTCGTCCCATTTCCTAACTGCCGTCTACTCTAAAGTGAGTAGATGACAGTTACATTACTCTTAAATGACACTTTTATGACTTTGATTTTTTACGCTTGTGGAACTATCTTATCTATTGAAAATTCAAAAGAAAAACACGATCCTTTACCCACCACGCTACTAATATTTAATTGGCTGTCATGCCTTGTAAGCACATGTTTTGTGATCGCAAGCCCTAAACCTGAGCCACCGGTTGTTCGGCTTCTGGCTTTATCTACACGGTAAAAGCGCTCGGTTAAACGGTTTATATGCTCAGGCGCAATACCATCGCCATTATCATTTACGCTAAAACAGGCATGATTATTTTTACGCTGCCAAGTTACTTCAATTTTTCCACCGGGTTTAGTGTAATGAATTGCGTTAAATACTAAGTTAGAAAATGCGCTGCGTAGCTCATCCTCTGCCCCTTTAATATCTAAAGTGGTATCAATATTAAAAATTAGCTCGTGGCCTTTATCTTGGTTAATTGATTGCGCTTCGGTTTGAATATAACCAAGTAGCTGAGGTACATTTACTACTTTATCGCTGTCTTGACGACGAGCCCCTTCAATTCGCGATAGCGATAGAAGCTGATTAACTAAGCTATCCATGCGCTTACATTGCTCAAGCATGGTATTTTGCGCTTTATTCCACATAGCTGGCGGTGGCATCATATCGCCATCCATCATTTCTAGGTAGCCTGTCACTACCGTAAGCGGCGTGCGCAGCTCATGCGATACATTGGCAACAAAGTCTTTGCGCATTTGTTCAAGCTGTTTTAAACGCGTTACATCACGCACAACAACCATAAGCTGAGTGCTTGCATACGGCATTACCCTAAACTCAAGCACTTGCTCTATTGCATGACCATTATCAAGTTCAAGTGGCTCCTCAAACTCACCACGGTGCATATATTTTGCAAATTTAGGTTCGCGTATTAAATTATCTAAGCGCTGACCATGATCTGTAGGCCACTGTAGGCCTAAAACTTTAAGCGCTAACTGATTACACCACACAATACTTAAATCGTTTTGTAGTACTACAACTGCGTCGGGTACCGCTTCAGCACCATCACGAAATCGCCTAATTAAATCAGCAAGTTCGTTACGCTTTTTACGATTGCGATGTTGTAAATGATATATACCTTCAAACACTTGCTCCCACGCGCCCTCACCCTCAGGCGGATTAAAGCTGCGTTGATTTAAGAGCCAGTCACTCAAACGATAAAGTTGATGGTAGTGCCATACAAGAAGGGAAGTTGTGCCTAAAAATAAAAGCAAAAATGGTGCGCCAACTAGCACACCAATTAATAGTAAGGGTAAAAAATAAATAAACAGGCGCTTTGCTAACGCCTGCTTGTTAACAACTCGATACATACACTCACTTTACCTTAGAGTAGTACTTTACAAGCAAGCAGAGCTGTAAGTACGTTATAATTTGCTTGAAAAACGGTAACCTGCACCACGTACAGTTTGTACTAAACGGTCATGCCCAAGTGGTGCAATCGCTTTACGCAAGCGACGAATATGCACATCAACAGTACGGTCTTCAACGTATACGTTAGTACCCCAAACATGATCTAGCAGTTGTTCACGGCTATACACACGCTCTGGGTGGGTCATAAAAAAGTGTAATAATCTAAATTCGGTTGGGCCCATATCAAGCTCGCTTCCCTCAGAGGTTACACGATGCGAGATAGGATCTAAACGAAGACCATGAACTTCTATCGCTTCTTCTAATGACGTTGGCGAAACACGGCGAATAACCGCTTTAATACGCGCCATAAGCTCTTTAGGTGAAAACGGTTTAGTCACGTAATCATCTGCGCCAACTTCAAGGCCGCGAACTTTATCTTCTTCTTCGCCGCGAGCAGTAAGCATAATAATAGGAATTTGACGAGTATATTCACTTTGCTTAAACTTTTTAGCAATTTGAATACCGCTGCCTCCTGGCAACATCCAATCAAGTAAAACCATGTCTGGGTAAGGTTCTACCATTGCAGCAATGGCAGAGTCGTAATCTTCTGCTTCAATTGCCTGAAATCCATTTTGCTCTAAAACAAAAACCAACATCTCCCTGATAGGAGCTTCGTCATCTACGACTAGTACTTTACGTGACATTCCAAATTATCTCTTACGCTATCGAATTAGTTTTCATTATTATGACTAAGTATGACATTTTTATGAAAGTGTAACGTGTAAATTAAAATCGTGGTAAAAAAAATACAAATTAGTGACAAAAACCCTCATTAACGTCATATTTTTAAAAACATTTTAATTATTAATGCCGTTAAAAACATATTTTAAAGCGATGACAGTTTTATTTCGTTTGAGGATAAACAAAATCTTTTTGATGGGATCATCTCTTTACTAACATAGCTTATAAACTTTTGCTTTTACACAACATTAATGGATTCGTATAACCATTCGTTCAAAAATAGATCGGTTTTTTACTAAGGGCTAAGTGAAAGATCAGAATTTTACCAAGCTGATCGGTGTTGAGATCAGAGTTTTACTTAGTCAAAACGCTAAGTTACTGATTATTTGTATAAATAAAAAACGATCAGATTAATTATAATGCCAAATCCGCCTCAATATAGGCTGTGCTTAGTAAATTAATGATCCAAAAATTAGATGCGTTAGTAAATTCGTGATCCCAAATAACCGGGTTAGTAATACAGTGATCTCAGCATAATAAAATTGATAGGCATTAAAAAAGCCAGAAACTAAGTTACTGGCTTTTGAAAGAATCGCTTATAAAAGCGTATTATCTAATTTTTGGGTCTAGTTCGCCGCTTAAGTATTTAAGGTGCATTTCATCGAGTGAAATTGGCTTAATTTTACTTGCCTGCCCAGCTGTGCCAAACGAGTTGTAACGCGCTACACAAATCTCTGTCATTGCTTTTGTAGCGTCTGCTAAGTATTTACGCGGGTCGAAGTTAGATGGGTTAAGCGCCATATGGCGACGAATAGCACCAGTAGAGGCTAAACGTAAGTCTGTATCTATATTTACCTTGCGAACACCAAACTTAATACCTTCTACAATTTGCTCTACTGGTACACCGTAAGTTTCAGGAATTTCGCCACCGTATTGATTTATGATCTCTAACCACTCTTGTGGTACAGACGACGATCCATGCATTACTAAATGCGTATCAGGAATACGTGCGTGGATCTCTTTAATACGATCAATTGCTAAAATATCATCCGTTGGCGGACGCGTAAATTTGTAAGCCCCGTGCGATGTACCACAAGCAATAGCCAGCGCATCAACATGGGTTTTATTTACAAAGTCTGCAGCTTCTTCAGGGTCGGTAAGCATTTGATCCGTAGTTAGTTTACCTTCTGCGCCTACACCATCTTCTTCGCCAGCTTCACCTGTTTCAAGTGAGCCAAGTACACCTAACTCGCCCTCAACCGATACGCCACACGCATGCGCCATCGCAACGGTTTCGCGTGTTACTTCTACATTGTATTCGTAGCTTGAAGGGGTTTTACCATCGCTCATTAATGAGCCATCCATCATTACAGATGAAAAACCTAGTTGAATTGAGCGTTGGCAAACACCGGGAGAGGTGCCGTGATCTTGGTGCATTACAACGGGGATATGTGGCCATTCTTCAACGGCTGCTAAAATCATGTGGCGGATAAATGGAGCACCAGCATAAGCACGTGCGCCTGCTGATCCTTGAACAATTACTGGGCTGCTTGTTTTATCAGCCGCTTCCATTATTGCGCGCATTTGCTCTTGGTTATTCACGTTAAAGGCTGGAACGCCGTAACCGTGTTCAGCTGCATGATCTAAAAGTTGTCGCATACTGATTAAAGCCATTGGGTATTCTCCAATTTATCGACAGCAGTCTCCTACCATCTAGTTTGAACGGATTTGTTAGTTTGGCGTTTAAATAACACCACGAAAAATCACTGCTTCGCAGCAAAGTTCCGTCAAAATTAATTATTAAATTAGGGTGAGAGGTATTTAATAATTAATTGTTGGCGAGGGTTTCCCCTCACCTTACACGGCTAAATAAATTTATTTAGCGCGCGACTCTAGCATTTCTACTGCTGGAAGTTTTTTGCCTTCTAAAAACTCTAAGAACGCACCACCACCGGTAGAAATGTAAGAAACTTTATCGGCAATGCCGTATTTATCAATTGCAGCTAAGGTATCACCGCCACCAGCAATTGAAAACGCTTTTGAATTTGCAATTGCTTGTGCAATAGCGCGCGTGCCATTACCAAACTGATCAAACTCAAATACGCCAACAGGGCCATTCCACACTACAGTACCTGCATTTGCTATAATTTTAGCAAGTTGGCTGGCTGTATCAGGGCCAATATCAAAAATCATATCGTCGCTTGTCACTTCGCTTACATCTTTAAGCGTAGCAACTGCTGAGTCTGAAAACTCATTACCTACTACAACATCGGTAGGAACCGGAATTTCGCCATCGTTTGCTTTAGCTGCTGCACATAAACGATTTGCTTCGTCCATTAAATCAGCCTCGTAAAGTGATTTACCAACCGGATGACCTGCTGCTGCAATAAAGGTATTAGCAATACCGCCGCCAGTTACTAGCTGGTCAACAATTTTAGAAAGCGAGTCTAAAACGGTTAATTTAGTTGATACTTTTGAACCACCAACAATAGCAACTAATGGGCGAGCTGGGTTATCAAGTGCTTTACCTAATGCTTCAAGTTCAGCCGATAATAACGGACCTGCACAGGCTACATCTGCAAATAAGCCAACGCCATGCGTAGAGGCTTGTGCACGGTGAGCCGTACCAAATGCATCCATTACATACACATCACACAGTGCTGCAAGTTGTTTTGATAACGCTTCATCGTTTTTCTTCTCGCCTTTGTTAAAGCGTACGTTTTCAAACACAACGACTTCGTTATCAGCAACTTCAACGCCGTTTAGGTAATCTTTTTCAAGGCGCACTGTTTGTTCTAGGGCATCGTTTAGGTAATCAGCTACAGGAGCAAGCGAAAACTCTTCATCATATTCCCCTTCCGTAGGACGGCCAAGGTGTGACATAACCATTACTTTAGCGCCTTTCTCAAGCGCTAATTTAATAGTAGGTAGCGCAGCACGAATACGCGCATCTGACGTCACTTTACCTGCTTTCACTGGTACATTTAAATCTTCACGAATTAATACGCGTTTGCCGTTTAAATCTAAATCTGCCATTTTTATGACCGACATGAACATCTCCTTAGTTAACGATTCTTGAACCTGAAAAATATATTTAAAATTATTATAAAATACGTTTACTTAGCCATCATAGCACGAGCTGTATCGAGCATACGATTAGCAAAACCCCATTCATTATCACACCACACTAATAACTTTATCAGCCTTTTATGACTAACGCGTGTTTGAGTGCCATCGATAATACAAGAATGCGGGTCGTGATTAAAATCAACCGATACCAATGGCTCTTCGGTGTAACTTAAAATACCTTCTAAGCGGTCTTTCGCTTGTGCTTTAAGTGCATTATTTACTGCATTCAAATCAACATCAGCGTTAACCGTTACGCTTAAATCCATCGCCGTAACATTAATCGTTGGTACACGCACCGCAATCGCTTCAAAGCGGCCTTTAAATTTAGGCAATATGCGGTCTATACCACGGGCAAGCTTTGTATCGACCGGAATAATAGACTGACTCGCAGCGCGAGTACGGCGTAAATCATGATGATACGCATCAATTACTTGCTGATCGTTCATCGAAGCATGAATAGTAGTAATAGCGCCCGACTCAATATTAAACGCATCGTCTAATACTTTAATTACGGGTACCACACAGTTTGTGGTACACGAGCCGTTAGATACAATAGTGTGCTCGCTTTTAAGCTCATCGTCGTTTATGCCATAAACAATTGTGGCATCTACGTCGTTATCAGCCGGATGCGAAAACAGCACCTTTTTAGCGCCCGCAGTAATGTGTAGTTGTGCGTGTTCACGCGAATGATAAACACCAGTACATTCAAGAACTACATCTACATCAAGGGTTTGCCAAGGTAATTCTACTGGGTTTTCTTCACAAAAAAGTGCAATGGTATCGCCTGCAACACTAATGGTGTCTTCACCAAGTTTTACAGGAAAAGAAAAACGACCGTGGGATGTGTCGTATTTTAATAAATGAGCAATAGCTTCAGGGTCAGCAAGTTCGTTAATCGCAACAATTTTAATCTCGTCGCTCAATCCTGACTCGTACAACGCGCGGACAATATTTCGACCAATACGACCAAAACCATTAATTGCAAGTTTGATTGCCATGAAATATAAAATCCACTCTCTTGACGTGCAGATAAAGGCAATATGCCTTTTAGATGGCTGTATTGTAATCGACCTTGAACATTATTATAAGAGGGAGCGATTAGAAACTTTAAATTAACCCAAAAGTAGCTAAAGTGCAGGCTACTTTTGAGTAAGTACAACCTAAAAGTTTAACTAAGTGCTTTCAATGCATTAAGAATATCTTCTGGCTCTGAGCGTGTGCGGTAATCAACATCAACATAACGCCACGTTACCCTACCTTCGCTATTTAAAACAAAGGTTGCAGGGATAGGTAAAATGCTGCCATTGCCGTTATTAAGCGACTCTAAATCAAGGCCGCGGTCAACGCGCATATGCTCTAATAAAAATGTAGGGACTTTCCACGCTACGCCATAACTTGCTGCAACATCTGCATTTTGGTCACTCAGTACTACAAAATCCATGTTACTTATTTCGTTTTCGCTCATTGAGCCATCAGGCACCTGCGGGCTAATAGCCACCAACTGCGCGCCTAATGCATGAATATCAGGTAAGCGTGATTGAAGCGCTTTAAGCTGTAGATTACAGTATGGGCACCAACTACCACGATAAAAAGTAATAACCACGGGGCCTTTAGCAAGTAACTCGGTTAACTGCACCGATTGACCATGTTGATTTGGTAACTCAAAGTTTGGCGCGTTTTGGTTTAGAGCAAGTGCATTAGCCCCCTCTTGAAAAGATTTTGCTTGAGCAATACTCTCATCAACACCTTTCATAAAGTCAGGATTACCTTTTCGCCCTGCTGCTACTTTTGCCTCGGTTTGTGCTTTTAATGTGTTGCTTTCATCACTCATAGTATGGCTACCTTCAAATTAATCAAAAACGTAAAGCCAGCTTACATTATGACAATGTATTTGGAATGAAAATTTTAACTTAATCATCTACTTCTAAATCAAACACCACATTTATCGATGATTTAAATGTAATAGTTTCTTGCAAGTATCTACCTTGCTCAAATGGATTTCTAGTAACTTTAGAGCCGGTCACGACTATTCGCTCAAAACTATCTGCGCCATAACCATAACTTGAACGGTTAGAATTTGAATTAATACTGTAAATTTTTCCAAGTTCTGCCCCAAACGCTTTAGCAAGTTCGCTTGCTTTAACTATAGCGTTTTCTATTGCGCCTTGTGTTGCTTCGGCTTCTAACTGCGCGGCTTTTGAAGACATAAGCTCAATATTCGTCACTTCATTAATTTTTACACTTAGTGCAAAATCGATAAAATCATTCACTTTTTCAATATTTCTTAATGTTACTTTAAGTGTTCTTGTTGCTACATATCCTGCATTTATTGCTGTACCGCTCTCGACATTAAACATATCGTCATCATTATGAGTTAACAGGCTTGAAGCGGAAACATCAGTCTCCTTAACATCATACTTGCTTAAACCTTTAAGTAACAAATTCACTCGGTCATCCACATCACGTTTAGCATCAAGTGATTTGTCTTTAAAGCTTATTAGTTCGAAAGATATTTGAGCCATATCAGGCACAGCCAATATCTCAGCTGATCCTTGCACTGCAATATGACGATTAGCAGGTAAGCTTGAATTAGCAAAAGCGATAACTGGGAATAAGATTAGAAAAATAGTAGTGATGAGTTTCATGTTCGTTCCTTGAAGTAGTGATTACTTGAAATAGTGACAAAACACCTGTACCTATAGTTATACAGATAATAGTAAAAGTAAACTGTCCATTATTGTAGGCGGGAGTTTACCTCGCGCAGCGTAAAGCCGCGCCTACAGCCAGCCTACGTCAATTCACCTACTTTTAGCTCTTTACCACGGCTTATTTGATGGCACTGAGCTAGCAGTAACTCCGCAGTCGCTTTTGCATCGGTAAGCGCATGATGACAATGGTAGCTTGGTAACTCATAACGCATACGACACGCACTTAGGGTTAAATCATCTTGTTTTATTTCAGTTGAATGATTAATTAAGCGCTTTTGTTCTATATGGAGTGTATCGAGAGTGAGTTTGAGTTGAATATGTATATTTACTTTTTAGCACGACTTATACAAAGTTCCAATTAAGCATTGCATCATTAAACACTAAATACAGGCTTAATTGGTAAATATAGTTCGATATGTAATAAGTGTCTTTTCTACTAGCCTGAAAATACAACCTCGTTAGTATTGCTTTAAGCTCCTTAATAAATTTAAAGTGAATAGTTACACTTTAAATTTATTAAGGTTAATTCTTAAGTTATTAATATATCTAGCGATACTTTCATTTGCTTCAGATGTATCTAGTGCTCCTGTCGAAGTTTCTGTGGCAATATCTGTAATGTTAATTAAGTTTTGATTTATTTCACTTACAACAGCCGACTGTTCTTCTGCAGCGGTAGCAATCTGTAAGTTCAAATCCGTAATTTCGTTCACTGCAATGGCAGAATCGGCAAATATTTCTGATGTTTCAGTACTCTTTTTAAGGCACTCGTCGGCACTACTAATTCCCTTATTCATACTCATCACTGCATTTTTAGCTTCACTTTGTAAACGGGTAACCAAGCTTTGAATATCAACAGTAGAAACTTGTGTTCGTTGCGCTAAAGCCCTTACTTCATCAGCAACAACAGCAAAGCCTCTGCCTGTATCACCAGCTCGCGCAGCTTCAATTGCAGCATTTAAAGCAAGTAAATTAGTTTGCTCAGCAATACTTTGTATAGTGTCCAAAACACTGCCAATATTATTTGTTTCTGTTACAAGGCTCTCTATCACAGTACTTGCTTCATCTATTTCTGTAGCTAAACGTTGAATGACTAACTTTGCTTGAGACGCTTCTAATTTTCCCTTTAATACTCGCTCTTTAACAGCCTCGGTCACCGTTGATGCATTTTGAGTATTACTTGCCACCTCTAAAGTTGTACAGGTCATTTCTTCGACGGCAGTTGAAACCATTTCAGTTTCAACCCTTTGCTTGTCAACGTTGGTCACAGTTTGTTGCATAATATTTATTGCAAATTTAGATGAATCATCTAATTGCGATAAATGTATATTCGCTTCACTGATTGTTTCTCTTAGCATTAATAAAAACGTGTTGAATGCTCTTGCTGTATCCCCTATTTCATCACTAGCACTTTCATCAAGCGTTAAGGTTAAATCGCCATCACCATCTGCTATTTCAACTAATCTATTTTTTAATCTATTTACTGGTCGAGAAATTGCTCTGCTTATAAAATATGATAACGCCATACCAACAATAACGGAGAAGAGAAATATATATAGGATTAAATCAATACCTTGCTTTTCATCACTTTCAGCTTTTAGGGCTGAATCTAAAGTAAATTGCTGTATTTGGGAAAGTAGTGTTATTAGTTTTTTTTCAAATTTGTCTTCTGCGACTTCAATTGTACTTATTTTATCGCCCAAATCAGAAACAGATTGAGTTTTAACCGCTTTAATTACATCATTAATGTTCGCTGTAATACTTTGATATTCTGTATTTAGAAGCTTCAGATCATTTGCCAAGGCTTTAAAACTTGTTTTAGCCTTTTCGCTATGAAGCTGAGCAATAGAGTCACGAACAAATTTTTCTGATTTGTTAAATTCACTTTGAATTTTTTGTGTTAACGACGAGAGCTTATTTTCAATTTCTTCATTGCTTTCACCTGATGCTAAACTTTCGTGTAACAAAACCCGCTGAAAATATATTGTTTGCTCTAATTTATGCTCCGACATTGTAGTAAGCATATTGCTAAGAGGAATATCTCGCTCAGCTATGTCAACTAGCTCTAAACCTATTTTATTCATCTGTATTAAAGATATAACCCCAATTATCAACATTAATATTATTTGCGAAATACCTAGGAAGTATATTTTACTGGTAATAGACAGCTTACTTAACATTTTAAACCTCTTCAATTTTAGGGCTAAACCTTACATTATTGCTGAAAAGTAAAAATCAAAAAGGTCGAGTGATAGCAAAACCAATAACAATAGCCTCTTCGTCATCAATAAAATCTACCGCTACAGTAGGTGCGATACCAAAATCTCCAACATGAAAATCATAAGCACTACTGATACGATATAAATCTTCATTGTGAGGGTGCCCTCCACCTATACGCTCTTCACCAAAACCAACCCCAAAACGAATATTTTTAGTCGGGTGATAAAAAAGAGAAGCTAGAACTACAGCTGTACCATCGCCATGATGTGCATCATTTGTTCTTTCATATACCACTCCAGCGCCCCATTCATCCGTGAATTTATACTCATATTCAATCCCAAAGGTAAATTCACTTTCACTATCAAAATGAGTGGTGCCAATAAAAATTCCGGGGATATGTTTAACTTCTTCACTTGCTTGAACAGTCGGAATTAAAAATATTAGAGAACACGCGATGCACTTTAAAATTTTATTTCTCATATTTTTCTCTTTTAAAAATTAGATGGTCATGGAGCTATAACAGCTCTAGAACAAACAGTTTGGAATAGTAAGTAATTAACATTATAGATAATCTATATTAACATATTAGTTTCTTTATGCGATCTGGCAAGATTTAATACTATATATGTAGAGCAACCTTGTTTAATAAGCTTTAAGGAGTGAATTTATTTAATAAAAACAGGGAGGAATTCATTTTTAGGCAAATAATTTTTGTGTTTTCTGTTTTCACTAATAGCCAATCAAGATTAGGTTAATTAAAACAAACCTGTATTTTGAAGCGGTAAGTCTATGTTAACTCTTTCACTTTTAGCTCTTTACCACGGCTTATTTGATGGCATTGAGCTAGTAGTAATTCGGCTGTCGCTTGTGCATCGGTAAGCGCATGATGACAATGATAGCTTGGTAACTCATAACGTGTGCGGCAGGCACTTAGGGTTAAATCATCTTGTTTTATATCACATGAATGATTAATTAGGCGTTTTTGTTCTATATGGAGCGTGTCGAGGATGAGTTTGGGTTGAATATTAATATTTGCGCTTTTAAACGCCACTTTTAAAAAGCCCCAATCAAGCATTGCATTATGAAACACTAAAATACAGTCACTAAAGTGGCTGCTTAATTGCGCTAATATACTGGCAAGGCTTTGCCCTTTAGCTAAAGTATCGTCGTTAATTCCATGATATACAGGGCTTTGCTCTAGGCTTTTAACATCTTTATTAACTAAGTGTTTTGACTCACTCATTTTTATACATTGGTTATCTATTACAACCCACGCTACCGATACAATTTCGTGTTGTTTTGCATCAAGCCCTGTTAGCTCTAAATCAATAACTAAATAGCGCTGCGTTAACGCATTTTGACTTAATAAATTTCGCTTTTTAAAGTATTCGCTAAGCAATTTTTTTACCATGGTCTTTCCTAAAATACGCCTTATAAACTGCCACGAGCGAATTTAAACGCGGCGGCTTGCTGCGCTTGCTTAACTAAGTAAAAAGCTTCTTTTAACTGATGGCGCTCAAGCGAATTTAACTTATCGGGATTAATACAGTTACTTGGCAATCCCTCTTCATTTATTTGAGTACTTAAGCGCAGTTGAGTTAAGAATCGCCAGCAATCTTTTAAATTATATATATCCTTTTTACTGAGTAAGCTGTGCTTTAAAAGCGCATCTAATCGCTCTTGTGTATTAGCGCGCCTAATTCCAGCTTTAAGTGCGTATAACCTTGCTATGTCGTTAATAATAACCACACCACGTGTTTTTAAATCTATGTATTTATTATTTTGATCGGTTTTTTCGGTTTTAAATTTGTTAAATAGACCAATCGGTACGCTGTTATTGCTAATATCGGTTGCCATAGCGGCATAAAATAATTCATTGCGCGATATGCGAGTAAGCTGCTCACAAAAGCTGCTGTACAAGGCATTTGAGCCTTCAATAAAGCGCAAATCAAAAAATATTTTACAGTTAAGCATGGCGTTTGGCGTTGGGCTTTTTATCCATTTAAAAAAGCGCTCACACCAGTCACTTATACTCATTCGGCATAAATTGCTGCTGGCCATTATATTCCCAGGGCAACGTCTAATTCCGCACTCTACTAACTGTTCACATACAAACTCCCCCATATGTTTAAAGTAAGCGTGCTGTTCATCACTTAAATCATCAGGCAGTAGTAAACCGTTGTCTTGGTCTGAGTGCAGGGTTTGCTCTTCTCGCGCTTGCGAGCCAAAACAAATAAAGCTAAAACTGGTGGGCGCTGCACCATTATCTTCTTGAAATAAATGAATAAGGCGCGATGTTAGTGCATCGGTTAAACCACTTAATAATTTACCAATTAGTGATATATCGTCAATGTTGTATGAAAAACTACGCAGGAGCTCAGGAATTTCTTTTGCGTAGCGTTTTAAGTCAGTAATAGTATGCGCTTTATAAATGCGGCCAATGAGCTGTACTGGGTCGCTTTTTTGCTGGCGTAGTAAGTCGGTGCTAGTAAGCATACCCAACGGTTTATGGTTTTCATCAAGTACAGGTAAGTGGTGAATATTGTATTTAAGCATTAAATGCAGCGCAGAAAACACGCGGTTATTTTCAAAAATAAACTTGGGTTTAGCGGTCATTATACTGCTAACAGCTTCTTGTGGGTCTACTTCGTCGGCAAGTACCCTGTTACGTAAATCGCGGTCAGTAACTACACCTACTAAATGGGCATGTTCGGTGATCATAATTGATGACACGCCATGCTCTTTCATTTTTTTAGCACTTTGCCTAATGCTCGCATCGGGCGCTAAAGTTATCGCTTTACGGGTCATAAGCTCAGATATTTTACGCTCAGACCAGCTATCGTTTTTACTTTTATAATGTGATGAGAGTAAACGGTTTGCGTGCGCTCTTACAAAATATTGTTCAAACGGTTTGTATTCACGGCGTAAAAAATCAAAGTGCTCTTGGCTGAGCATATACACTATGCCCTCTTTTTGAACCGCCAACCTATTTTGTATTGCTTCTCCGGTTAAAAGCGAGGGGTAGCCAAAATAGTCACCTTGCGCTAAACGCGTTACTACGTCGCCTTTGGCATCAACCAAATCGTATAAGCCTGAGCGAATTAAAAAGAGCTTTGGACTTTCGCTTTGCAGCCATTGTGCTTGGTTTTCGCGTGTTAAGTAAACACAATCTAAATGGCTTACAAAGTATTCGCATGCACTTGTTTGCAGCATACTAAAAGGCGCTTGCATACACACATACTGGGCTACTTCTTGTTGTTCTACACTCATTGTTGCACTCATTAAAAAGTATACACTGCACCAATGTACTCATTATTTCTACAAATAAAAAGCCCGACTAAAGTCGGGCTTTTGGTGCTTTATAAATAAGTAGGCTTAGTGAGCATGTGCTCCAGCCGACCCTTTAGGATTACGAATACCTTCTACCATTTCTTGAATTTCAACAGGTGTAGGCTGAGTAAACTTAAGTACTGTAGCTGCAACTACAAAGTTAATAATCATACCAACTAGGCCTATGCCTTCTGGAGAAATACCTAAGAACCAGTTTTCAGGACTATTTAGCTCAGGGCTTACAAACTTAAAGAAGATAATATACGCAGCGGTAAAGCCAATACCCGTTACCATGCCGGCAATTGCGCCTTCTCTGTTCATTGTTTTAGAGAATATACCCATAATAATTGCTGGGAAGAAACTCGCCGCCGCTAAGCCAAAGGCAAACGCGACCACCGATGCCACAAATCCTGGCGGGTTAATACCGAAGTAAGCGGATATAACAATGGCAACCATCGCAGCTAATCGAGCGGCCAGTAGCTCTTGCTTATCGCTAATATCGGGTTTAAGGGTTCGCTTGAGTAAATCGTGCGACACTGAGGTCGAAATAACCAGCAGTAAACCTGCGGTAGTAGATAGTGCTGCTGCAATACCCCCTGCGGCTACTAAGGCAATTACCCATGCTGGTAAGTTGGCAATTTCAGGATTAGCAAGCACCATAATATCGCGGTCTACTTTTACTTCGTTTGCGCTATTTGGATCTTCAATTTTACCTGCTGTGTAGAACATTTTGCCATCACCGTTTTTATCATCAAAGGTAATAAGGCCTGTGCGTTCCCAGTTTTTAATCCACGCTGGTGCTTCTGCGTATTCTGTACCACTGCCGTCTTTACCATTAATGGTATCAATCATGTTTACACGAGCAAACGAGGCAACCGCGGGTGCTGTGGTATAAACAATAGCAATAAATACCAGTGTCCACGCTGCTGAAATACGTGTGTCTTTAACACGAGGTACAGTGAAAAAGCGAACAATTACATGTGGTAAACCAGCAGTACCCACCATTAACGCACCTGTAATTGCAAATACGTCAATCATGCTCTTAGAGCCTTCGGTGTATTGGGCAAAGCCAAGCTCTGCACTTAAACCATCTAACTTATCGAGTACATAAACGCCGTCGGTGCCAATAAGTGTGGCGCCAAAACCTGTTTGTGGGAAGAAGTGGCCTGTCATCATCATTGAGATAAAAATAGCAGGAACAAGGTATGCAAATACAAGCACACAGTACTGTGCTACTTGCGTGTAGGTAATGCCTTTCATGCCGCCAAGTACTGCATAAAAGAATACAATCACCATACCAATGTATACACCGGTTTCAATTTCTACTTCTAAAAAGCGAGAAAATACCACGCCTACGCCGCGCATTTGCCCTGCAATGTAAGTAAAACAAATAAAGATGGCACACAAAATAGCAACAACACGCGCTGTTTGTGAATAGTAACGATCGCCAATAAAATCAGGTACCGTGAATTTGCCGAATTTACGTAAGTAAGGCGCTAAACACATAGCGAGTAATACATAACCGCCGGTCCACCCCATTAAGTAAACGCCGCCATCATACCCTGCGAACGAAATAATACCCGCCATTGAAATAAACGACGCGGCGCTCATCCAATCGGCAGCTGTTGCCATACCATTAGCAAGTGGTGGTACGCCGCCGCCCGCTACGTAAAATTCTTTAGTTGAGCCCGCTCGAGCCCAAATTGCAATGCCGATATAAAGCGCAAAGCTTAAACCAACAATTATAAATGTGAGTGTTTGAACATCCATTGCTTAGCTCCTATTCGTCTACGCCGTATTTTTTATCTAACGTATTCATTTTGAAAACGTACACAAAAATCAAAGCAACAAAGGTGTAAATCGCGCCTTGCTGGGAGAACCAGAAGCCAAGTTTAAACCCAAAAAAACGTACTTCATTAAGTACATCTACCAGTAATATGCCAAAGCCAAACGAGACCACAAACCACACTGCTAGTAATTTAAACAGTAGTGAAATGTTTTCTGCCCAATAAGCTTTTGCTTGTTCTTCATCTTTAAAAGCCATTTTTATTTTCCCCTTTAAGCATCGCAGTATCGCGATGGGTGGTTTTTTATCTTCGCTAATCAATTTAGCAACGCAGCTTAAATATTGAATTGAGACCATAGTCGTAACAGCTTGTTAACGTTTACGTAAACTGTAAATGCACATTTTATAAATAAACATTAAAATCATATTTTTCATGAAGTTAAGCCACTAGCAGAGTGTCAGTAAAGTGCGGTAGCTCTAAATTGGTCAATAATGCGACATTAGTCTAATAAAAATACTAAATATAAATTTACTTAATATATTCAATAGATTATAAAAATAATCGCGTTTTAAAATAAAAATCTGCACGCACACTTATTGCCAGTTCTGGTATTGTGTTAATGCTCTCAAGGTTGAGGGAAATGTTTTACTAATAAGGTTAATAACAACATGACTGCCGTACTCATTATTGTTGCTTTAGGTTATATAGGTGTGCTGTTTTGGCTTGCCAACTGGGGCGATAAAACAACACCATTGGCAAAGCGTATAAGCCATCACCCTTTTGTATATTCTTTATCTTTAGGTATTTATTGTACATCGTGGACCTACTATGGCTCTGTAGGTACAGCGGCCACCAGCAGCTGGAGTTATTTACCCATATTATTAGGCCCTGCACTGTTGTTTTTTTTCGGCCAAGGGTTTTTACGCAAACTGGTGTTAGTAAGTAAAAAGCAAAACATAACCACCATTGCCGACTTTATTTCTGCGCGTTATGGCAAGCGCCAAACCACTGCAATTATGGTTACTTTAATCGCATTATTAGCGACTATTCCTTATATTGCGCTGCAATTAAAAGCCCTTAGTACCAGCTTTTTACTGCTGCAAAGTAGTAATAAAATATCGGGCGATATGCTCGCGCTTTCGGCCACATTAATTATGGCAATGTTTGCAATATTTTTTGGTACTCGCAAAGTGGATGTAACAGAGTACCGATCAGGTTTAATGCTCGCTGTAGCATTTGAGTCGATGATAAAACTTATTGCACTTGTTGCAGTAGCAGGGCTTGCTGTTTACACCCTTTTTAATATGCCTGTGGCAACCTCAAACAAGGTAAGCGAGTCTATTTGGCAGCACTGGGCCGATTTTAACTTTTTTAGTTTTAACTTTATTGGCCAATCGCTCATGGCTGCTGCGGCAATTATATGTTTACCGCGTCAATTCCATGTAACCGTGGTCGACAACCAAGACAAGCGCCATTTATTTACCGCTCGATGGGCGTTTCCGCTTTATTTACTGCTTACCGCCGCGATGATTTTACCCATTGCCACCGCTGCTATTCATCCCGATATTGGCTCAGGTTTCTCGCCCGACAGCTTTGTATTAGCACTTCCGTTAATTCACGACCAAGCATTTTTAACCACCTTTGTATTTATAGGCGGGCTAAGCGCTGCAACCGCAATGATAGTTGTGGCAACACTTACGCTAAGTACCATGATCTCAAACGATGTAGTATTACCTCTTATGCTACGTCGTAAATTTAAACGTAATTTAATTACCAGTAGCTATAAATCGCGCATATTACTTGTTAGGCGATTTACTATTGCTGGCATATTAATTTTGGCCTATTTTTATCAGCAATGGTTTGGCCACAGTAGTGCGCTGGCCAGTATGGGCTTAGTTGCATTTTCGTTGGTTACACAATTATTACCCTCAATAGTCGGTGGTTTATATTGGCGAAAAGGCCACGCTTATGGCGTATATGCAGGCTTAGTGGCGGGCTTTATTTGTTGGATATTATTTTTAATGATGCCAATACTTGATGCTGGCGCAGTGATTGATAGCGAGCTGCAACAAACGCTTATTACTCGAGGTACTTTAATTGCGTTGTTTGCAAACATTGGTTGTTACATTAGCTTTTCTTTAGGTGCAGAGGAGCGCTTAATTGATAAAATTCAAGCAGCTGCATTTGTTAATCCTAAAGATCAGGCTATTTTATCTCGCCGCTTAAACAAAAACGTTAAAGCCACGGTTTACGATTTTAAAATACTTTTGCAAACCTTTTTAGGCATTCAGCGCAGCCAGCAAGTGTTAGCTCATTATGCGCTAGCGCATCATTTAAATGACAACAGCGGACACCCAGAGCCTGAATTTATAGCTTACTGCGAGCGCGCACTAACCGGTGTATTAGGTGCATCTTCTGCTCAAGCACTTATTCATACAGTGTCATCGGGTAAACGCATGGCCTTTGAAGAAGTAGTCAACTTTTTTGACGAAACCACACAAGCCCTGCAATTTAACCAAAATTTATTGTATACCTCGCTCGAAAATTTAAGCCACGGTATTTCGGTTGTAGATAAAGATCTAAACCTAGTTGCATGGAATAAACGCTACGGCGAAATGTTTGGCTACCCAGAGGGCTTTTTAGAAGTAGGCCAACCCATACAAGACATTATTAGATACAACGCAGAGCGAGGTGAATGTGGCCCCGGCGAAATAGACCGCCAAGTAGAAAAACGCGTTCAGCACTTGAAAAATGGCAGCTCTCATCACTTTATACGCCATCGCCGCAACGGCCAAGTATACGAAATGATTGGTAACCCCCTACCTGATGGCGGCTTTGTAACGAGCTTTTCAGATATTACTAATCACATTAGTACGCAAAATGCCCTTGAAGAAATAAACATGGATCTTGAAAACCGCATAGAAGCGCGGACACAAGAAGTACAAACCATTAATAAAGATTTACAAGCACAAATAGATAGCCGCGTACAAACAGAGCAAGCACTTACTTTAGCCAAACGCGAAGCAGAGCAGGCCAACGACAGTAAAACGCGATTTTTAGCGCTCGCGAGTCACGATATTTTGCAGCCACTTAATGCAGCACGTTTATACCTAGCCGCTATTGACGAAAAACAACTCGATAAAACTAATCAAAATAGCTTTGATAAGCTTGGCGATAGCCTAGATTCTACGGTGCATTTAATGTCGGCATTATTAGAAATTGCCAAGCTAGAACAAGGCGCCATGACCCCTACCCCGCGCCATTTTTCTATTGATGATATTTTAGCGCCACTGCAAAGTGAGTATGCTATTTTATCAAGCGATAAAGGCCTTAAACTTAGCGTGCGCTCAAATCAGCAAATAGTGCACAGCGATATAACCTATCTACGTCGTATTATTCAAAACTTAGTATCGAACGCTGTTAAATATACCGACAGAGGCCGAGTACTTATTGCCTGTAGAAACCGTAAACACAATTTACGAATAGAAGTATGGGATACAGGCCCAGGTATTAGCGAAGTAGAACAAGCTAAAATATTTAACGACTTTTACCGCATAGAAGCCGGTGACAACAAAGGTGTAGGCCTCGGGCTTGGCGTTGTAAAACGTATGGCCGATTTATTAAGCTTAGAACTTGATGTGCACTCAGAGCCAGGCAAAGGCAGCCGCTTTAGTATTGAAGTACCCTACGGCGATGCGCAATTTGTACAACAAAAACCAGCCGCTAGCAGCTTAATAGAAAACCGCGCAGCTATTAATATAGTGGCCGTTGACGACGACCCAGAAAATCTAGCAGCTATGGCCAGCTTACTTAAAAAGTGGCAAGCCAATTACACCTTATTTGATGATGTAGACAAGGTGCTTGAGCATGCAAAACAAAGTAAAGCGCCAGATGTAATTTTAATGGATTATCAATTAGGCAATGAATGCGATGGCATCACTTTAATTAAAACGCTCAGAGAAATATGGCAAGGCGATATTCCGGCTATTTTAATTACCGCAGTGCGCGACACCGAGCTAAAACAAGAAACCAAAGCGGCTAATATTCATTATTTAAGCAAACCCATTAAGCCTGGTAAGCTAAAAGCACTGCTTAATCACAGTACTTAATTTTGTACTTTAGTTACCTAGCCTTAGCTAAATAAACAAAAAGCCCAGTATGTTTACTGGGCTTTGCTTTATAAAGTGTCCGTATCTTTTATATGTCTTTTGAGCCGCTTCTAAGCTTTTGAAATAACCAACTTAAACCCACCAATGAGAGCCCTAAGCCAATAAACGAAAGCGCTTTTAACAGCCCCGTTAAATTAGCCATATCAATTAAAAACACTTTTACAATAACCGCAGCGAGTAACCCTAAGCCTATTTTTTGAATGAGTAACTGGTTTTTAAGGTGCCCTAATATAACTGTACCGGCGCCTAGTATTAGCCAAATAATAGAATAGCTATACAGCTCTGCGTTACTTGCCCCTTTTGATAGGTAAATATAAGGCCCTTGCCAGTATTGGCGAATAAAACTGTTAATAGCGATTAAGCCAAGTAAACCTGCAACACCAAGTACAAACTGCGCTACCTTAGCGTTTATAGGTTTAATAAGTGAATATAACCAAATCGTTAAGCCTGCAGGTACTAACCAAAGCAAAAATAGCCAGTTAAATACAGGGAGCTCGCCAATATAAATAGAGCTTAATAACGGGTTGTCATCGAGTAGTGTTTTAACTGAAATAAAGCCAGCTCCGCCTGCTAATACACACCCTGCAATTTGATAAAGCTTAGCTAAGCTCCCTGCTATACGTGCGCGATGTAAATAAACGCAGCCCAGCGCAAGCCAGTTACATGTAAGCAATATTTGCTCATAAAAACTAAGCGAGTCAAATTGTGGATAATGCCCAACGAGCTGATAACTTGTTTCTGTAGTAATAAATAGCGCTAAACAATGAAGAGCGGCACCTTCTAACCATACTTTTAATTGCGATGATTTATAACATTTAGCTGCAGCAAAAAATAATGCGGTACACAGCGGATAAACAATAATACTCCAGTGCAAGCCAAAGAATGTGAGAGCGTCGTAACTTGGTGTCCATGGCGCAAGCGTTAAGCGCAGTAATAAAGCAGCAACTAACGCTTTAATTGGCCAATGCGGCATAGGCACATTAAAACGTTTTATAAGCACACTAATTAACAGTACTTGAATAGCTAATGCAATGGTTAAACCGCTGTCGCTTAATAGCATGGTAATTGCTAACGTAATATTAGCATTTGCTCCTACCCAATAGGTAAAGCGTTGAAATAGCGTTGTATTATGCTGCGCACACTTAATTAAAATAGCCGCTACAACAAATAATACAAAAGCCCAAAGAGGATAAGCAGTAGTTAATGCGCTATTTGGAATAAGCGAATATAACGTACCTATCATCACAAAAACGCTAAACGCTGCACTAATATGAAACGCTAAACGTTTAATATGTTTTTTACCAAAATAGAGCCCGTACGCCATAAAGCCAAAACCAAGCAATAAACCTAAGCCGTATTCGCTTTTAAATATAAATAATCCATCATCAAAAAAAGCTGATAAAGAATTCATTTGCTCTGCGCTTATAATCATTAAAATAGCGATAACCAGTGATAGCCCTTGCCATGAATCCCAGCGACTATTTTTAAGTACTAAAAATAATAACAATCCAATGCTCAACACACCGATAGCTTGCCACTGTAAAGTGTAATAACTAATCGACATGGTAAAAATTAGCGGGACTATAAAGGCGAGCAATAAGAGGTGATCGGGTAATACTTTTATAAGGCGCTTTAAAGAGTGCGGGCGATGTTCGATGCTTTTTAATTTTAAGCCTAAACGCGGCAAAGCAATCAAGCCAACAATACTAAGTAATGCAAAGGTTGCAAATAACCATGGTGTACTGCTTTTTAACTGTGTAATTAAAAACCCAACTAAATACCAGCCTATGTGCCCTGCCCATAATAAGTACCAAAGCCAAGCGCGCTGTACTTTTTGTGCAACCAACGATGCCGACAAACTAACAAAGCCCACATACATAAATAACGCTAATAAATTATTACTGCCGGTATTAACCCAAATAGGCACACTGTATGAGCCAATGATACCCAGCACAGCCAGTAAAGGCCCTAATTTAAGCGCCATAACACTGGCACTTATAGCAATGATTGCAAGTAAAATAAATGCAGCTGTTGGGCTTATCATGCTGTAGGAGCTATAAGCTAAAAGTGTTAATGCAAAGCAGGTAATAAAACCGCCGCTGGCAAGCGCTGCTGGTATATAGTTATTAAAGCCTTCAAAAATAATACGTTTGTAATGTAAGTAACTTGCCACTGCAATTAAGCTCAGCCCAAATACGCCACCTAAACTAAGCCTCGTTAGGGGTGATAAAAGCCCGGCTTCTAAACTGTACTTAGCTAAAAATATACCGCCAAAAGCAAGCGCTATTGCGCCTATCCAGGTCATCCAGTTTTGCTCAAACCCAGTGCGTAATTTTTCAAACAATGTGGTAATAAATGAAGGCGTGGCTGGTTTAGCTTTTTTAGGCGCTGCCGGCTTTTGTTTTACCGCGCCAATAGGTGCACTTTGGATAGCTAAAGTTGGCTCAGTATTTATAGACATGGCCTGAGGTTCAGGGTCTTTTACTTCACCCTGCACATTATTAAATGGCACTACTTTAGAGGCTTGTAATTTCGTTACTTTAGCTCTCAATACTGCAATTTCTTGCTTTAACCCGTTTAATTGTATTAATGCAATTAACCCACACAAAGCCCCTGCAGCAATAACTAGCATTACTATAACTGCTAACCCAACTAAATCATCCATGGCATGCTCTTATTATTTATTATGCTATGAGTGTACCTAATTACTAATTAACAAGTAAATTTTGTTCAATAAAAAAGCCTAAACACATTATATGTTTAGGCTTTAACACTACTTAAAACTTAAATTAATTACTCAACGCTATCAGTAACGGTAAGGTTAAGTGTCATTTTGTAGCCTGATGCACTTGTTTCATCATGCTCTAAAATTAATATGTAGTTACCCTCTTGAGTAAAGTCCATATCGCTTTGCTGAATAAGCACAATTTGCTGTCCATTATCTTCGTATACGGCGTAAACAGTGTAAACTTCGTTATCAACAACTTGCTCTTCTTGGTCGTATTTATCTAGGCCATCTACAACATTACTCGTGTCGTCTACAGTTTCGCCATCAAGGGTAAAGTAAACGTCAATGTCTGATACTGTTTGTCCGGCGTAACTTTCGATTAAGCTAACTACCGATACGGTATGGCTGTAGCTACTTGGCGTTAGGTTTTCTTCAACGCTCATCATACGAAGGCCATTATCTGCATCGTTATAAAAAATACCAACAGCACTTTGCTCACGCTCAAGCGTCATTAAAAAGTTATCGGCAAGTTTAGTACCTTCTTCGTCGTACATAGCAATGCTGTAACTATTAGGTGAAAGCTCAATGTAATTTGTATAGGTATCGCTTGCTACTGTATCTGTTGTGTTTTCAGTAGTACCGCGGGTTGTTGTAAAACTCACTGGCGAGTAATCGTCAACTGTATTTATAAAACGTAACTGCCCTAAAGCTGATTGGTGCTTAAGCTCAGTCACGTAGTTATTATCAGTTACTACATCTAAAGTAATACCACCGTCTTCGGTTGCATAGCTTGGGCGGATCATTGCTACGTAGCTTGCTTCATCATAAAAATACACTGACGATGACTCGTAAATAACATCAGTGCTTCCCGCGTTAGTAATATAAATTGTGTAGTAACCTTCATCTAAGCTTTGTAAGTCTAACTCACTCAAATACTGCTCTGATGAAAAAAGATTTGCGCTTTCAAATACGCCATCATCGGTTGCAAGGTAAACATCGTAGCTATTGTCTTCACCAGCGATATTGTAAAAGTCTAAATTAAATTCACCGGTATCGCTTGATGTAGGTATGCTTAATTCTGTAAATGTAGGCTCGTCAAAATTGCCACTCATGACTACTAGCTGCGTTTTATCGCCTTTAATTGATACTTCTTGTTCGCTAATAGTTATGTAGCTGTCGTTAGCGTCTAGGTATTCAAAACTAACATCGTAAGTACCTGTGCTGTAGTTATGACGTGTAGTTACATCGGCAAAATCGGTGCCTGAACGCTCTGTTTCTTCAACAAACAAACGCGTGTAAGGGCTGTTGTATGATCCATTATAAAGTTGGATATAGCCCGTTGAGCTTGAGCTGTCGCTGCCGCCACAACCAGCCAAAATAGATATTAAACTTATAGGTAAAGCAGCTTTAAGTAGAGTGTGAGTCATTAAGTTATTCCTTATTATTAAAATCACTATTATGACTCTATTGCAGCATTAAAATTTCATGGTTTACAAAGTATTACCCTCGCTGACACTTCCTTACGTAATCGTTAAAAAGTGTAGCAAATGTGCAAATAATAAGGACGTGTTTAACTATTAAAAAATTAGGTAGATGAAATTTCAAAACGATCGCGACCTGTTTTTTTAGCTACGTATAGGGCTTGGTCGGCACGCTTCATCACTTTATCGAGGGGCTCGTTAGGGGCTTGTTTTGCTACGCCAATACTTACTGTTAAGTGGCGCGTATTTTTAACATTAATGGTGTGCGCAAGGTCTATTAATTGCTGACAAAACTCACTAACTTGCTCTATATTACTTGTCGGTAAATAACCTCCAAATTCCTCACCGCCTAGGCGAGCAAACTGCGCGTTTCCTTCAAATGCATTATTGTATGTAGTTGCTAACTGCTGAAGAATCATATCGCCCACATCATGGCCAAACTCATCATTAATAGACTTAAAATGGTCTATATCAATAATTAAAATAACATAAGGTATAGTGTTTGCACTTTTAACATATCGATAAAAGTAGCGTCTATTATGCACTTTAGTTAAGTCATCTATTATTAATTCTGCGGCTAACCTATTATGAATACTCTGGACAAAACGCATGGTTTTAAATAAACCATAAGAGGTAAAAAGCATACCTAAGGTTCTGCATAAGTCTTCAAAATAAACACTCACCCAGTAAGGCTGAACCACTAGCTCATCGAGTACATCGGCAGTAGCGCCCATCGTCCACAAAAGTAAACCAAGTGTGGAAAATATGTAGGCTTTTTTAGACAATTCTGAGCATTGGACCATCCAAAATAGAAACGTCAACACAACTAAATTTATAAAATCGGTCGTAAAACCATATACATTGTTTTGTACTTGTAAAAACGGGAACGTCGCTAAAACGTAAGTCGAAAAAAACATTATATAAGCCAATAAAGCCACGCTTGCGACCTTATTAGGCATAGGCATTTCATAAAAATTAGAAAGCCTTACGGTAAGCTTTACTGTTTCAATCATTTTAATTATACGTTTTTAACGGCTTTGTTAAAAAACTATAGCACATTAATAAAAAGGACCACTGAGATAAAACTCATTTAAAACATGTAAATGAGCCTAAATTACGGTACTAAGTCCCCATAATCCCAACACTAAAATAGTTATTCCAATCATAGCCTTTGTTTTGTGTTTACTGATAATTCGCTCTGCCTGATTACCCGCGTAATAAACAATGATTGCCAAACCAAAATATCGAATTGAACGAGCAATGCCTGCGGCCAGTAAAAATAACCAAATTGAATACTTTGTAGCACCGGCAGCAAGCATTGCTATTTGAAACGGAATGGGCACAATGCCTAGCGTCATTACAAACCAAAAGCCTTGGTCTTGCATTTTTTGCTTAACATTTTCAAATTGCTCTGGATTCGAAAACGTATTAATAACCCAATCGCCAATGGCATCAAATAAGTAATAACCAAGTGCATAACCAAACAAAGCACCTACAATACAGCCTAATGTAGCCATAAGCGCTATTAACCATAGTTTTTCACGGCGAGCCTGCATCAGAGGCACCAGCACAGCCTCAAGTGGAATAGGTACAATGGTTGACTCTAAAAACGACGCCACAGTAATACCCGTTAGCATGTGTTTAGAATCGATAAATTTACGTGTTTTTTCTTTTAATTTTTTTTGAATGGCCATGTGCAATCCTTTTAAAGGCGTTAGTAAATTTATATATGCTTTAATCATCACATAATTAGGTTAATACAGCCTGAAAATACCTAACGTTGTTAGTCAGCTATTCATCATTAACAAATTAGTAATATCTATAGGAATATTTTATTATGTGTCCACGTAGTTAGATTCCCTATCACAGTAGTTATTAATTTATGCAAAACGCGCGTTTTATTCCCTTTCGAAAACAAGATATTGTTGATATGTGTAGTGATGAGTTAAATAACAGCTCTGAGCAAACGTCGTTTAAACAATTTTGTGATTTATTAGCAAGCCTTATCCATTACGATTACCACGCAACACTTGAGTCGCTTAAAAATAACTACGCCCCCTTTGATCCTAATAGCGATACACGATCTTTAGCGCCGGTTTCTAATGATCAAAAAGCGCAGTGCCAACGTGATTTTGCGCGCGATTTTGCCAAAGTACTCAACGCCGCTAACTTTGAAGTAATAACTAATCAAGACTTACAAGATGCATTAAACGAAGAGTCACTTTTTAAAGTGCGCCTTGAAGTTGAATTTGATGACTTTGAAGAAGTGGTTTTTTATCGCCGTGGCGAGTCGCAACTGACTGAAACCATAACCAGCTTTTGGGGCCTTCGTAAAAAGCCGCTGCACTTTACTAATTACGACCGTGTTGCGGTGTTTATTCGTTTTAAAGGTAAAGCCCACTTTGAAGCTAAAAATAAAACACCCTTAGGGTTTGAGCCAAGCTCGACCATAGTTAAGCTGTTTCAAAATGTACCCAAAGCCGACCTTGAAATGCTATTTCCTAATAGCGAGGTACGCATGCGCCCTATAGATAAAGTGATTATTGGCTCATCGGCTTTAGTTGGCGGTGCGGTGGTATTAATTACTAAGCTTGGCGCATCAATTTTATTGTTATTTGCTTTGTTTGCCTTTTGGGGTGGTTTTAGAAGTGAAGCTGTAGAAATGACACAACAACACTTTATTACCTTTGCCATTGGCATGGGAGTATTTGGCAGCTTTATTTTTAAAGAGTGGAGTAAGTTTAAAAACCGTAAAATTAAATTTATGAAAGCGCTTAGCGATAACCTCTACTTTAAAAATCTCGATAACAACGCGGGTGTTTTTCACACCCTTATTGACGCCGCCGAAGAAGAAGACATAAAAGAAGCTCTGCTTGCTTATACGTTTTTACTAAAATCTAAAAGTGGCCTAAGCGCAGACGCGCTTGATGAGCAAATAGAGGATTGGTTTAAAAGTAAATACCAGTGCGAACTCGACTTTGAAATTAGCGATGCCCTTGAAAAGTTGTTACGTATGCGTTTAGTGACGTGTACTAATGATGTGTATAGCGCAATAAATTTGGAGCACGCAAAAGCTATTTTGGATGAGCGCTGGGATAACCTTTTTCAATATAATTAACCTGCAAAGTTTACTTAACAACAAAAAAGCAGCTGAAACTTCAGCTGCTTTTTACGTTATCTAACAGGTGCAATTACTAAGCGGCTTGATACCTATTAAATTTTGCATGTACTAGCTTATAAAGTGCGGGCAATATTAATAGCGTAAGTAGGGTTGATGAAATAATCCCCCCTACAACAACCGTGGCCAATGGCCTTTGTAGCTCAGCGCCGGTGCCCGTATTTAGCGCCATAGGAATAAATCCTAAACTTGCCACTAAAGCGGTCATAAGTACTGGGCGCAGGCGCGAAAGTGCACCTGTTTGTATCGCATCTATTAAACTAAGCCCATCAGCTCTTAATTGCTTAATAAACGACAGCATCACCACACCATTTAATACGGCTACGCCACTTAACGCAATAAAGCCAACGCCTGCTGATATTGAAAGCGGCATATCGCGTAACAATAACGCAAGCACGCCACCTGTCAGTGCAAGTGGTACGCCGCTAAATATAATTAACGAATCACGAAGTGAATTAAACGCGCTATAAAGCAGTCCAAATATAAGCAATAAAGTAACCGGTACCACCAGCGATAGCCGCTTACTTGCCGATTCTAACTGCTCAAACGTGCCGCCGTATTCAATCCAATAACCACTTGGTAAATTAAGGTCTGAATTTAAAGCAATTTGCGCATCACTTACAAAGCTTGCTAAATCGCGCCCTTCTACGTTTGCAGTTACTACAACATTACGCTTACCGCTTTCACGGTTTATTTGATTAGGGCCTTTATCAATACTAATTGTTGCCACTTCGCCAAGCGGTACAAATGCAAGGTCTGGATTGGCACTTTTGGGCACCGCTACTGGCAAACGCGCAAGCTGTGATACATCGCTTGACCAACGCTCATCTAAACGCACTAATAATGAAAAGCGTTTATCACCCTCATAAATAAGCCCCGTTTGCACACCGCCTATAGCAGCACTTACACTTTGCTGTATATCGGTTACGGTTAAACCTAACAGCGCCATATGGTCACGAAGTGGTGTTACCGAAAGTGTAGGCAACCCTTCCATTTGCTCAAGACGAACATCTGTTGCGCCAGTAATGTTTTGCACCAGCGCTGTGGCTTTTTCACCGTACTGTTTTAATGTTGATAAGTCATCGCCATAAATACGCACTGCCACATCGGCGCGCACGCCTGCTATTAGCTCGTTAAAGCGCATTTCTATTGGTTGCGTAAACTCATAGTTATTACCTGGTACTTCATTTACTAAATGGCGAATTTGCTTAACCAGCTCTTCTTTACTTAAAGCGGGATCAGGCCATTGTTCGCGCGGCTTTAACATTAAGAATGTATCAGCAACGTTAGGTGGCATAGGATCGTTTGCGACATCAGGCGTACCAATTTTTGAAAATACCTTTTCAACTTCAGGTATGTCTAAAATGGCTTGCTCTAGCTCTTTTTGCATCTTTACCGATTGCTCAATGCCGGTGCCGGTAATGCGCAGTGCGTGCATGGCTATATCGCCCTCATCAAGCTGCGGTAAAAATTCAGCGCCCATATTTTTAACTTTGAAGCCAAGTGCAATTACAAGCACAGCAGCAATGCTTAGCATTACCCACGGTAACTTAAGCGATAAGCCAAGTAGCGGTTTGTAGCCTTTTTTAATACCGCGCATAACCGCATTTTCGCTCTCGCTTACTTTTCCTCGCACACATACTGCAATAGCGGCAGGTACAAAAGTTACTGCAAAAATAAGTGCGCCAACTAATGCAGCAACAACGGTAAATGCCATTGGCTGAAACATTTTCCCTTCAACCCCGCTTAGTGCAAACAGCGGTAAATACACCAGCATAATAATTAAAATGCCAAATACCGCTGGACTAAATACTTCTTTAGTGGCGGCGGTTACAACACTTAAACGCTCGTTTAAAGTAAGCAACCTGCCATGTTTATGCTGCGCAAGGCCAAGTTGGCGCAGGCAGTTTTCAACAACAATTACTGCGCCATCAACAATTAAACCAAAATCGATTGCGCCTAGGCTCATTAAGTTACCCGACACTTTATTACCTACCATACCGGTAATGGCAAATAACATACTAAGCGGAATAACCATGGCCGTAATAAGCGCACCGGTTACATTACCTAATAACAACAGTAAAATAACAATAACTAGCACTGCCCCTTCGAACAGGTTGGTTTTTACAGTGTCTATGGTTTTATCAACTAGGGTTGTTCTGTCGTACACAGGCTCAACCACTACACCTGCTGGTAGGCTAAGTTGTACATCTTTAAGTTTTTCAGCCATGGCTTTTGCCACTACGCGGCTGTTTTCACCAATGAGCATCATGGCAGTGCCGAGCACGGTTTCTTTACCGTTATAAGTAGCAGCGCCGGTTCTGAGCTCATTACCTAGGCGCACATTTGCTACATCTTTAATGCGTACAGGCGCATCATCGCGCTTAGCAACAACCGTATTGGCTATATCATCAATGGTTTTTAATTGCCCTGGTGAGCGCACTAAATACTGCCCGTCAAAACGCTCTATAAATCCTGCGCCTTGGTTACTATTATTTAATTTAAGTGCCGTAATTACATCACTTAGTGTGAGCTTATAAGCCAGTAGTTTTTCAGGCATGGGCGCTACTTGGTATTGGCGCTCAAAGCCTCCTTGGCTGTTTATTTCGGTAACCCCTTTTACTTTTAATAGCTGCGGACGAATAACCCAATCTTGCAGGGTGCGTAAATCTTCTGCGTTATATGGCGTGCCATCATCTTTTAATGCACCGTTATTTGCATGCACAGAGTAAGTAAAAATCTCCCCTAGCCCGCTGGCAATTGGCCCTAAGTTTGGTTCAATATTGGCTGGTAGGTCTGATCGAATACTTTGAATGCGCTCACTAATTTGCTGGCGCGCCCAGTAAATATCGGTGCCTTCGTTAAAAATAACGGTAACTTGCGAAAGCCCATAACGCGAAATTGATCGGGTGTAATCAAGCTTAGGAATACCCGCCATTGCGGTTTCAATTAAATACGTAATGCGCTGCTCGGCTTCAAGCGGGGTAAAACCCGGCGCTTTGGTATTCATTTGCACTTGCACATTAGTTATATCGGGTACGGCATCAACGGCTAAATTTTGCGTGTTGTATACACCAAACCCAGCAAATAAAAGTGTGAGCGCAAGCACCATCATGCGGCGCTTAACCGCAAACGAAACTATCCAGTTAATCATGCTGCCTCCTAGTGAGAGTGACTTGCGCCGCTTTTTAAAATATCGGCTTTAATTACATAACTGTTTTGCGTTACGTACTCACTGTTTGGCGAAAGCCCCTGAAGCACCTCTACCCACTCGCTGTTTTTAGCACCAAGTTTTACAGGGCGTACTTCAAACACATTGCCACTTTTTATAAACACGCTAGGCTTGCCGTTAAATTCTTGAATAGCGATCGCTTTGACGCGTACTGCCGCATCTACTTTTGCCGTACTAATGTCACTATTAACATGCATGCCTGGTCGCCAATGGCCATCAGGGTTTTTGAGCTCGATTCGCGCACGTGCAATGTGCCCGCCACTCATCATTGGGGCTATGTAAAAAACCTCACCTTGCGCATTTAAATGATGATGTAAGTCGTACACTGTAGCGCTTTGCCCTATGGCAAGCTTTTCAATGTTATCGGGAAAGGCCGAGAGCTCAACCCATACAGTTTCAAGATTGACTATTTGCATTAACGCGCTACTAGCAAGCTCACCGCGCTTTAAATATTGCTCGGTAATAACGCCTGTCATTGGGCTTTTTATGGTGTAATTTTGCAGTGTTTCACGATTAGTGATACTTGCAAGCCTATCGCCTTTTTTAACGTTTTGACCAATGCTCACAAAAATGTCGTTAACTAAACCGGTATAAGGCGCCATTACTTCTACGGTGCCGTGTGCGGTGGGTGCTATAACACCAAATAAAGTATCGGTTAGCTCAACGCTACCCGCTTTTGCAATGTCGGTTTTAATACCAGCACGCTTAATTGCAGCTTCGCTTAGCGTTGTACGCCCCTCTTCTTGCTCATAGTGGTAGTTAATTTTTTGCCCTTTATAACTTGCCATTACATCAAGCTTAAATGAGTGCGGTTCATTCACGCTCACGGTACTAACTAAATAATCATCTTCGGCTTTAAAGCGAATAAGCTGTGGCTCCTCACTTAAACGCTGCACGTTTATGGTTACGTCCAACTGATTTATATCCACAGCTTTATCGTTATTAAATCCATATATTCGCAGCTCGGTATTACCTGCAAACTGGGTTAATTTAAGCTCTAAATCAAGCGCGTTATTAGTTAGTAAAAATCCGTCGTGTGGGCCTTTTTCTTGGTGTTCATCTTCATGGCCTTCTTCGTGACCTTCTGCGTGATGATTAGCCGACGCCATAGCCGTGCTACTTAATAATGGGAGTGCAAAAAGTTGCGTAATTAATAATGCGATAAGTGTTTTGTTCATGATTGATGAGTCTCAATTAAAGGTTGGCCAGTTAAACGCTCAAGGGTAAGCAGCACTTGGTATAACTCGCTATGAGTGTTGATAAGTGCACGTTTAGAATCAAATAAAGCTTGCTGTGCGTCGAGTAATTGCAATACCGATATTTGCCCTTGTTGATAGCTTTTTAAGCTTTGTTTTATAAGCGTTTGCGCTTGTGGAATAACGCTTTGTGTTAAAAGCTGTGCCTGCGTGGTTTTACCTTGGTAATACGCATAGAGCGTGCGTATTTGCTGGCGCAGTTGAATACGTAATTGCCCTTGTTGCTCATTAAGTAGCGCAAGTTGATGCTGCGCCGCCTCAATATTACCGCTATTAGCGTTACTTAATTGCAGCGGCATTGAAAACGAAAACACAAACGAGCTGGCATCAGTTTGCTGGTTATATCGCACGCCACCACCCAAGGTTAAATCGCTTTGACCGCTTGAGCGTTGCAGCGATAAATTAGCCGTTTGTTGCATATATTGCTGCTGTAAAAGTGCAAATTCTGGCGCTGTATTTACCGCATCAAGTAACGCCGCCTCACTTTTAATAGCAGCTATTTGTGATAAATCGCCCGCATAGTAATCACTCACTTGCACCTCTTGCCAAAGCTCATTGAGTGCTAAGCAAGAGCGCTCAAATTCACTTTGTAACATAGCCGTATTTAAATCTACTTGGCTTAATGCATAACGCATGCGGGTTACATCGGCACTTGAGACCGCACCCGCTTCAGCGCGTTTTTCAATTGCATTAAGTGCCTGCTTAACGGTGTTTTTACGCTCTTTGTTTAACGCAATTAACGCCTGAAACTTTAGTACTTGGTAATAACGCTCAGCGGTGGTTGCTAAAAGTGCCAACCGGGTATTTTTATACTCAATAGTTTGCGCTTTTATATTGGCAGTGGCGTAATTAATACGGTTTTGACGTTTATCACCTAGCTCAATTAATTGGCTTAAAGCCAGCGTGTACTGCGCCCCCGAAAACGCATGAGAGCTGTGAGTTCCTAAAAAGTTTTCTGCTTCAAAACTCAGCTCAGGGTTAGGTGAAAGCATGGCTTGGCTTTTAAGCGCCGTTAATATTTTTTGATGATACGGGTAGCGCTTAAGCTGTAAGTTTTGCTGCTCGGTATTTTTAAGCGCCTGCTTTAGCGTTAATACGTTTTGAGTCTCGCTTTTTGCCAAAGCGCTCAGTGTTGGTAATGCACACAGTAGCGCCACCAGCATAAGTGGTTTTTTGTTCATATAGCATGTCCGTTTTAACAAACAGAGTTGGCTTAATCACTATGCCTGTTTTAAAACAAGCGCAATTAAGCAACCTAAATATGTACATAACTAGCCTAATAGCGCACAAGCGCAGGCAGTTATTTACAACGTGTTTAAAATTAAAAACTAGCTATAAAAGTTAGGCGGCGGAACATCTGGCGGATAATTTAAACCGCTATAGCAAGCGGGCTGAGTTGCTTGGCTTTGCTCTGGGCTTATAGGATGATTTAGCGAACTGTAATAACCACAGTGGCAATGCTGATGGGCATGAATTTCGGTAGGTGATTGCGCGTCTTCATCGTTTGTATCGGCTAAAGAATGAATGTGCGAGGCATGATCGACTTCTTCTTGTAAATGATACGCAGCAGCATCACAGCTAATAAAGCTGTGTACAAGCACAAGGAGTATCACGACTAAAAAGTAGTTTGAGCGCATCCATTACCTAATAAAATTTAAAGTGGGTTCCTATTTTACAAAGTAGGAACAGCGGCATATTAAACCTGCACGCGTCTTGAGGTCAATAAACAACGCGCAAAACCGTTGATAAAAATTTACTGGTCTTCGTCTACACAACATTCGTTTTGTAAAAAACCAATTACATCGTCTAAGCGTTGGTACATAGCTACACAATAAAGTGTGCGCCCTTCGCGCCTTTGGCTAATTAGGCCAGCATTAACTAAGCCCGATATATGGTGCGAAAGTGTAGAGCCTGCCATGCTTAGCTCTTCTTGTATAGTGCCTACACTAATGCCAGCGTGCCCAGCTTTAACTACACGCTTATATATAGTTAAACGCGTAGGGTGACCCAATTCTTTTAATGCTTTTGCAACGTCAGTAATTTCCATTACAACCTCGTAATTTCCAAATTATTAGAAATAATAACAATTTGAATTGTTAAATACAGCTTTATTAGCAAGTTACTTTAAAAGTTAAAAAATAAAGTATTTAAAAACAACGCCACAAACCTTATTTCCATACATCTAGAAATAAAGTATTGACGACATTATTGCCCATCAATATACTTCCATAAAATTCGAAATATAGTTTATTTAATATAAGTTATACCAATTCGCTTAATTAAGTGATTTATTTTGAGGCTAGAAAAACGTGTTGATAGCTAGGCAAAAAATTCGCTATT